>NZ_JBEPAP010000002.1:7241-76251 GCF_040298665.1 Streptomyces sp. NPDC001508 | reverse complement strand
TGTGGGTTCCTTGGGCTCCCACCCGCCGTTATTTTTTTCCGCCCCCCCGGCGCCCGCCCCCGCACGGGCCCGCCGCGGGGCGCCTTCGATACACGGATACCCTTGACAGGTGACCGACGCCCAAGAGACCGCAGCAGACATGCCACTGCGCACCACCGGAGAGACCCCTCCGGACGACGGCGGATCTACTGCGGCGGGGGCGCCGATCCCTTTGCTCGAACCGCGTGAGGGCGTTCCTCCCGTGATCGCCGACGAGTCGGCGCTGGCCGCGACGGTCGCCGCGTTCGCCGCGGGCTCCGGCCCCGTCGCCGTCGACGCCGAGCGCGCCTCCGGCTACCGCTACGGCCAGCGGGCCTATCTGGTGCAGCTGCGCCGCGCGGGCGCGGGGACCGCGCTGATCGACCCGGTCGCCTGCCCCGACCTGTCCGGGCTCGGCGAGGCGCTGGCCGGCGCCGAGTGGGTGCTGCACGCCGCCACCCAGGACCTGCCGTGCCTGCGTGACATAGGCATGGTGCCCAGCCGCCTGTTCGACACGGAGCTGGCCGGCCGGCTCGCCGGGTTCCCGCGGGTCGGACTCGGCGCGATGGTCGAGGGCGTCCTCGGCTTCGTCCTGGAGAAGGGCCACTCGGCCGTCGACTGGTCGACCCGGCCGCTGCCCGATCCGTGGCTGCGCTACGCCGCCCTGGATGTGGAACTGCTCGTCGACCTGCGTGACGCGCTGGAGAAGGAGCTGGACCGGCAGGGCAAGCTGGACTGGGCGCTGCAGGAGTTCGCCGCGATCGCCTCGGCGCCGCCGCCCGAGCCCCGTAAGGAGCCCTGGCGGCGCACGTCCGGCATGCACAAGGTGCGGCGCCGGCGCCAGCTCGCCGTGGTGCGCGAGCTGTGGCAGACGCGGGACCGGATCGCCCAGCGGCGGGACGTCTCGCCGGGCAAGGTACTCAGCGACGCGGCCATCGTGGAGGCGGCGCTCGCCCTGCCGGGCACCGTGCACGCGCTCGCGGCACTGAACGGATTCGGCCATCGGACCGGGCGGCGCCAGCTGGAGCAGTGGCAGGCCGCGGTGGACCGGGCCAGGGCGCTGGCCGAGGTCGCGCTGCCGCAGCCGGGGCAGCCGGTCACCGGGCCGCCCCCGCCGCGGGCCTGGGCCGACAAGGACCCGGCCGCCGCCGCCCGGCTGTCCGCAGCCCGCGCCGCGGTCTCGGCACTGGCCGAACGGCTCGGACTGCCGCAGGAGAACCTGATCGCACCGGACACCGTGCGGCGGCTGTGCTGGGAGCCGCCCAAGCCCGCCGGCGAGGACTCCGTGGCCGCGGTCCTCGCCGGGTACGGGGCGAGACCGTGGCAGATCGAGCAGGTGACTCCCGCGCTCGTGGCCGCGCTCTCGGCCGGAGCGGCGGAGACCGGCCAGGGCCCCTCCTAGGGCCGCCCTAGCCGCCGGGTGCGGCTCGTCCGGTCGCGCCCCGGGGACGCCGGGAAGGCCGGGAAGGCCGGGAGCGGCGGGAGTGCCCAGAAGGCCGGGAGTGCCAGGAGCGGCGGGAATGCCAGGAACGCCGGGAACAGGGACGTCGAGATCGCGCCAAGATCCTGGGGCGGAACGGTCCATGGCGCCGCCGAACGTGTGACCTTCACCGCTGTAGCCTGCGGGACTGGGCAGTCACGTTACTGATAAGTAGCATGGGCTCTGAGCGCACGCTCAGCGTCGCGCGGCAGTGCCATCCCGCACCCTGGAGGAGAGCCATCGTGCCTCGTACCGTCAGGGACGTCGTCTTCGTCGACGGCGTCCGCACCCCGTTCGGCAAGGCGGGTCCGAAGGGCATCTACCACGAGACCCGCGCCGACGACCTCGTCGTCAAGGCGATCCGGGAGCTGCTGCGCCGCAACCCCGGTCTGGACCCGAAGCGGATCGACGACGTCGCCATCGCCGCGACCACGCAGATCGGCGACCAGGGGCTGACCCTGGGCCGTACGGCCGGCATCCTCGCCGGTCTCCCCCAGTCCGTGCCCGGCTACTCGATCGACCGGATGTGCGCCGGCGCGCTGACCGCCGTCACCACCACCGCCGGTTCGATCGCCTTCGGCGCGTACGACGCCGTCATCGCCGGCGGTGTGGAGCACATGGGCCGCCACCCGATGGGCGAGGGCGTGGACCCGAACCCGCGCTTCGTCTCCGAGAAGCTGGTCGACGAGTCCGCCCTGTTCATGGGCATGACCGCGGAGAACCTGCACGACCGTTTCCCGCACCTGACCAAGCGGCGCGCCGACGCGTACGCGGTGCGCTCGCAGGAAAAGGCCGCCAAGGCGTACGCCAACGGCCGGATCCAGCAGGACCTGGTGCCGATCTCGGTGCGCCGCACCACCCCGGACGCAGGCGAGACCGGCTGGGGTCTGGTCACCGCCGACGAGCCGATGCGCCCCGGCACCACGCTGGAGAACCTGGCGAGCCTGAAGACTCCGTTCCGGGTGCACGGCCGGGTCACCGCCGGCAACGCGGCCGGACTGAACGACGGCGCCACCGCCTCGATCATCGCCGCGGAGGACTTCGCCCGCGAGCACGATCTGCCGGTCAGGATGCGCCTGGTCTCCTACGCCTTCGTGGGCGTCGAGCCGGAGGTCATGGGCTACGGCCCGATCCCGGCCACCGAGAAGGCCCTCGCCAAGGCGGGCCTGTCCATCTCCGACATCGGCCTGTTCGAGATCAACGAGGCCTTCGCCGTCCAGGTCCTGGCCTTCCTCGACCACTACGGCATCGCGGACGACGACGAGCGCGTCAACCAGTACGGCGGCGCCATCGCCTTCGGCCACCCGCTGGCCTCCTCCGGCGTCCGGCTGATGACGCAGCTGGCCCGCCAGTTCGAGGAGCAGCCGCACGTCCGCTACGGCCTGACCACCATGTGCGTCGGCTTCGGCATGGGCGCCACCGTCGTCTGGGAGAACCCGCACTTCGAGGGGGACAAGTGAGCACCACCGCGGATCTGTTGAAGGGTGCGGCCGAGCTGTTCCCCGACGAGGTCGTCACGCAGGCGCACGTGCGCCACCTCGACCTGCCGTCCGGCGCCGGCCGTTTCGCGCTGATCACGCTGGACAACGGCCTGGACCACACCAGGCCGACCACCTTCGGCCCGGCCTCTCTGGCGAACCTGAACACCGCGATCGACCAGGTCGGCAAGGAGGCCGCGGACGGCGAGATCGTCGGCGTCGGCATCACCGGCAAGCCGTTCGTCTTCGCGGTCGGCGCCGACCTCAAGGGCATCGAGCTGCTGACCAGGCACGAGGACGCGCTCGCCATCGGCAGGGGCGGCCATGAGGTGTTCAAGCGCCTCGCCCACCTCGCGGTGCCGACCTTCGCCTACTACAACGGAGCCGCCATGGGCGGCGGCGTCGAGGTCGGCCTGCACTGCTCCTACCGCACGGTGTCCCAGGCCCTGCCCGCCTTCTCGCTGCCCGAGGTGTTCCTGGGCCTCGTGCCGGGCTGGGGCGGCTGCACCCTGCTGCCGAACCTGATCGGCGCCGACAAGGCGGTCTCGGTCATCATCGAGAACAGCCTCAACCAGAACAAGCAGCTGAAGGGCCGGCAGGTCTTCGACCTGGGCATCGCCGACGCGATCTTCGAGGGCGCCGACTTCCTGGAGCGGTCTCTGGTCTGGACGGCCCAGGTGATCAAGGGCGATATCGAGGTGGAGCGCCCGGTGATCGACCGCGGCGACGCCTGGGACCAGGCCGTCGCCAGGGGCCGCTTCCTCGCCGAGGGCAAGGTGCACGGCGCGGCGCCGGCCGCCTACCGCGCCCTCGACATCATCGCCGCCGCCAAGAACGGCGACCTCCAGGAGGGCTTCGACGCCGAGGACCGGGCGCTCGCCGACCTGATCATGGGCGGCGAACTGCGGGCCGGTATCTACGCGTTCAACCTGGTGCAAAAGCGCGGCAAGCGCCCGGCGGGCGCCCCCGACAAGAGCCTGGCCCGTCCGGTCACCAAGGTCGGTGTCGTGGGCGCCGGACTGATGGCCTCGCAGCTCGCCCTGCTCTTCCTGCGCCGTCTCGAAGTGCCCGTCGTGCTCACGGACATCGACCAGGAGCGCGTCGACAAGGGCGTGGGCTACGTCCACGGCGAGATCGACAAGCTGCTCGGCAAGGGCCGCATCGACGAGGACAAGGCCAACCGGCTCAAGGCGCTGGTCACCGGAGTCCTGGACAAGGCGGCGGGCTTCGCGGACGCCGACTTCGTCATCGAGGCGGTGTTCGAGGAGATCGGCGTCAAGCAGCAGGTGTTCGCGGAGGTCGAGGCGGTCGCCCCGGAGCACGCCGTCCTCGCCACCAACACCTCCTCGCTGTCCGTCACGGAGATGGCGTCGAAGCTGAAGCACCCCGAACGGGTCGTGGGCTTCCACTTCTTCAACCCGGTCGCGGTCCTGCCGCTGCTGGAGATCGTGCGCGGCGAGCGGACGGACGACGCGTCGCTGGCGACCGCCTTTGCCGTGGCCAAGAAGCTGAAGAAGACCGCGGTCCTGGTCAAGGACGCCCCGGCGTTCGTCGTCAACCGCATCCTCACCCGCTTCATGGGTGAGATCCTGAACGTCATCGACGCGGGCACGCCGGTCGAGGTCGCGGAGAAGGCGGTGGAGCCGCTGGGGCTGCCGATGTCGCCGCTCGTCCTCCTGGAGCTGGTCGGCCCGGCGATCGGCCTGCATGTCGCGGAGACCCTCAACAAGGCGTTCCCGGACCGCTTCACGGTCTCCGCGAACCTCGCGGCCGTCGTCAAGGCCGGCAAGCGCGGCTTCTACGTCCACGACAGCGGCAAGCCGGAGCTGGACCCCGAGGTCGCCGCGCTCCTGAAGCAGGGCGATGTCGTGCTGACGGAGGATCAGGTGCGGGCCCGGGTGCTGGACGCGGTGGCGCAGGAGATCGGGCTCATGCTCGACGAGGGCGTCGTCGCCGAGGCCCAGGACATCGACCTCTGCCTCATCACGGGTGCCGGCTGGCCCTTCCACCTGGGCGGCATCACGCCGTACCTGGACCGCGAGGGCGTCTCCGAGCGCGTCAACGGCAAGCGGTTCCTGGCACCGGGCGTGGCAAGCGTCCCGGCGTAGCGGAACGCCCGGCCGTTCCGGGTGCCCGCACCCCCGCCCGGGGTGCGGGCACCCGCCGTTCCGCCACACGCCCGCCGCCACCGCACCGCCCGTACCCAGGGCGTGTACCGAAAGTCCCGTCTGGCCCGCGGCGTCTGGCACGGCACTCACCCAGCCTTCGGCCGGGAGGTGCCCCCACGCCGCGTTGTCGGGATCATCCGCGTACGCCCAGTACGCGGACGACCCTCCGCCTTGCGATGCACCGCACCAGACGCCGCGGGCCCCGCCCTCCGGGCGGACACGCTACTTTCGAAACACGCCTAGACGCCCCGCCACGCCTCAAGGGCGAGGCCCGGTTCGGCCTTGCGACGGGTCAGCAGCAGCCGCCCGGTGGACGGGGACAACGTCGCCGCACTCAGCCTGCCCCGTTCGTCCGTCGCGAGGGACACCGCGGCGTCCGCCGGCAGGTGCGGACCGGACTCGGTCCACCAGGCGCCCGCCGACTCCTGCTCCGTCGGATAGGCGGCGAAGGCGATGCGGCCACCGGCCGAGCGCTGGGCCATCAAGGTGCAGTCATGGCCGTCGAGTTCACAGCGGACCGCGCGGACCGGGCCCGGACCGGCGGACGGCAGGACGGCGACGGGCGTGCCGCCGGGGCGCCAGGCGCACAGCCGGCCGGAGTCGTCCGTGTAGAAGAGGGTCGTGGCGTCGGGCGACGTGGCGAGGGCGTACAGCGTGCCCGGCCGGACCGGCGTCCGCATCGCCTCCTCCAGGGCGGGCCGGGAGCCCGGCTCCTCCTGGCGCCAGTGCAGAATGCCGCCGGGCACCGCCGCGTACAGTTCGACGCGGCCCGACTCCCCGGTCACGGCCGCCGGTTCATCCTGGACGTCTCGGCCCTTGAGGTCCTGCCAGGGGCCCCAGCCGCCCTTCTCCTTCTGGGCGAGCAGGCTCACGCCGCCGCCCTTGTTGCGGACGAAGACATGGGCACGGCCCTGCGCGTCGACGGCGACCGCGGGCGTTCCGGTGCGGGGGCCCTTCTTGTTCGGGTGACCGATCGGGTTCCAGTCCAGGGCGGCGAGGTGCGGGCGGAAGTGGGTGGAGTGCACCAGCCCCGACTCACCCTTGGCCGTGGGGCGCCAGGAGACCAGGTGGGCGTAGCCCTCGCGGCCCTGTCCCACGGCGAGGACGGGGTGCAGCTTCTGGTCGCCGCCCACCTTGCGCGGGGCGCCCCACGGCCCGTCCGGTCCGCGTTCCGCCCGGCACAGGACGGCGTCGTCCGACAGCAGGTACACACTGAGCCGACCGTCTCGGCCACGTATCAGCCAATCGCCGTTCACCACCTCACTCTAAGCCGCCCTCCCCCGGTCACCCGGGTCACCCCCGCCCCGCTCACCGCCGTTGCCCGCGGCGGAATAACCCCGCACGGCGGCCATGGCCCGGCACCGGCGAGGCACCGCCGCCCCTCGTCGCTCATGCCGCGTACGACGGCGCGGCACCCGTCGGTGGCCGAGCCCCGGGGACCGCGCGACGGGGCCCTGTGGTGTCCGCGCGGAGTGGCAAGCCCGCTCGTCACCCGGCTGTCAACCGGCTGACCGGTCGATGCGCGGGCCCGCGCGGCTGAGGCCGACGGGCGAACCCGTCGGCGTCGCCCGGGCCGACGGCGCCCCCGCGCGCGCCGGCCGGGCCGGATCGCGGTGCGCGGCGCCCCGAGGGGCAGGCGCGTACGGGTCAGGGGGCCGTGGGATCCTGACAGTATGGACGTGGAGTCTCCGGTGCTCGTGGTCGTCGACGGGGCGAACGTGGTCGGGTCGGTGCCCGATGGGTGGTGGCGGGACCGCAAGGGCGCCGCCGAGCGGCTGCGGGACCGGCTGGCCGCCGACGGGCTGCCGGGCCGTCCGGCCCCCGTGGAACTCGTGCTCGTCGTGGAGGGCGCCGCGCGCGACGTGGAGTCGGTGCCCGGGGTGCGGGTGGAAGCGGCGGCGGGCAGCGGCGACGACCGGGTGGTGGAACTCGTCGCCGGGTATCCGCACCGCCCCCGCCTTGTCATCACGGCCGACCGTGAACTGCGCCGCCGAGTCATGGAGTTGGGCGCGGAGGTGACCGGCCCACGCGCCGTACTGGGCTGAGCGGGCCCCGCGCGTCCTGAGGCAGGCCCCTTCACCGCGCCCGGCGCCGTCCCCGCTCAATCCCCCGTCACGCGCGCGTACAGCACCGCGCCGTCCACCTCGCCGACCTGTTCGTACTCGGTGGTCAGCAGGCGGTGCAGGCTGGGTACCCGGGCGGGGGTGTACGGCTTGCCGCGGGAGTCGTCGACGACCAGCGCGGGCGCGTGCGCGGCCAGTTCCGCCCGGAAGACCGGCCAGGCGCCCCGGACGGCGTACTTCTCGCCCACCTGGGGCCCGTTGCGGCCGCCGCTGTAGTTGGTGAGCAGTCCGGCGGTGAGATAGCGGCTGGCGGGCGTGCGCGCGGCGAGCCAGTACGTCTCCGGGTGTATGCCCCACACCAGGACCCGGTCGCCGGGCGCCGTGCGGTCGCCGACCGCGGCGGCGAGCCGCTGGGCGTGCCCGAGGTCGGCGCGTGGCGCAAGCCACCCCCAGGCCAGGAACAGCACGCAGCAGCAGACCGTGGCGCGGACCGCCGCCACCAGCCGCTCCCGCGGCAGGATCTGTAGCGCGGCCGTCGCCAACAGGGCGATCGCCGGCGTCAGTTGCAGGTAGTAGTGGCCGAAGAAGTGAAAGCCGACGGCGACCGCGGCGGCCGAGGAGCCAAGCCACAGCCACAGGTCCCTCGCGCCCGTGCGCGCCACCCGCAGCACCCGGACCACCGGCGGGATCAGCCCCGCGCAGGCCACCGCCAGGATCGCCGTGTTGGCCACGGCCCGGGCCAGCACATGCAGTTCGGAACCGGTGAAGGAGGCGTACGCGCCGGAACCGGTGACGGTCCAGAAGACGAAGCCCGCCGGGTCCGTGACGAGGGCCGCGCACAGCACCGGCGCCGCGGTCCCCGCCGACAGCCGCAGCACCCCGCCCGGTGGCGCGCCGCACCGGTGCAGCAGCCACGCCACCGGCACCAGCACCGCCCCGCCGGTCTGTTTGGCGAGGAAGGCGCAGGCCACCGCGGCGCCGGCCGCACCCCAGCGGCGCCGGTCCGCGCACCACATCGCGGCGGCGGTGCAGGGCAGTATGAACACCTCGAAGGTGGCGGCCTGCGCGTCCTCGGGATTGAGCCCGACGGAGACCAGCAGGTACAGCACCCCGGCGGTGCGGCCCGCGGTGTCGTCCCAGCGGCGCCGGGCCAGGGAGGCCAGCAGCAGCGCGGTGCACAGCTGCGCGAGGACCGCCAGTACCCGGACCGGGGTCAGCGAACCCGATCCGAAGACCGCGAACGCGCCCTCGTACAGCCAGGGCACGAGCGGCGGTTTGCGGTCCACGACCGTCTCGTACAGCAGCCCGCCGCGCGCCAGCATCCGCGCCTGTACGGCGAGATAGCCCTCGTCCGGGTTCCACAGCGGCCGGGCGAAGGACGGCGCCCGGGTGACGCAGGCGAGCGCCGCCAGCAGCGGCAGCAGCCGCGCCCAGTATGCCGTCCGTACGGTTGCGGACCGTGATGGGGCGAGCGGCGCGGCGAGCATGGTGAGCACGCTATCCGGCCCCGCACTCTCCATCGAAGCGGGACATACGGGACGGCGTCGGCGAGCCGGTCGATCACCGTGTGTTCCCGGTCATGCGCGTGTGCCCCGGGACGGGGGCGCCGCCGGGGCGTCCTCGCCGCGGGCCAGACGGCTGTGGGTGCGGCCGTACAGGAAGTAGACGATGAAGCCGAGCACCATCCAGACGGCGAACCGCAGCCAGGTCTCGGCGGGCAGGTTCAGCATCAGCCACAGGGTGGCGGCGACGGACAGCACGGGGATGACCGGCACCCACGGGGTGCGGAAGGCGCGGTGCAGATCCGGTCGGGTGTGGCGGAGGATGACCACGCCGACCGCGACGACGACGAACGCGAACAGTGTGCCGATGTTCACCAGCTCGGCGAGTTCACTGAGGCTGGTGAAGCCCGCGACGACGGCGATGACCACGCCGAGCAGGATGGTCGGCCGGTGCGGGGTGCGAAAGCGCGGGTGGACGCGGGAGAAGAAGCGCGGCAGCAGCCCGTCGCGGCTCATCGCGAAGAACACCCGGGTCTGGCCGAGCAGCAGGATCAAGCAGACCGTCGTCAGACCGACGGCGGCGCCGAAGCTGATGACCCCGGCGAACCACGGGTGCCCGGTGGCCTTGAAGGCGTCGGCGAGCGGGGCGTCGATGGAGAGCTGGCTGTAGTGCTGCATTCCGGTGACGACGACGGACACCGCCACGTACAGCACGGTGCACACGAACAGGGAGCCGAGGATGCCGCGCGGCATGTCCCGCTGCGGGTTCTTGGTCTCCTCGGCGGCGGTGGCGACGACGTCGAAGCCGATGAACGCGAAGAAGACGACGGAGGCGGCGGTGAAGATGCCCATCACCCCGAAGTTGGCGGGCGCCCAGCCCACCATCAGCTGGATCAGGGGCGCCTTGAGATCGCCGCCCGCGGCGACCGGCACCGGCTTCGGGATGAACGGCTTGTAGTTGCCGGCGTGGATGAAGAAGGCACCGGCGACGATCACCACGAGGACGACGGTCACCTTGATGGCCACGACGAGTCGGGTGACCCGGGCGGACAGCTTCATGCCGAGCACGAGGATGCCGGTGAGCACCAGGATCAGCGCGGCGGCGAGGATGTCGAAGCCGAAGCCGTGCGCCCCTTCCCGGCCGCCGAGATACGCCGGCAGATGCCAGCCCGCGTTGTCCAGCAGCGCCCGGATGTACCCGGCCCAGCCGACGGCGACCACCGCCGTGCCGAGCGCGAGCTCCAGGACCAGGTCCCAGCCGATGATCCAGGCGGGCAGCTCGCCCAGGGAGGCGTACGAGAAGGTGTACGCGGAGCCCGCCACCGGGAGGGTGGAGGCGAACTCGGCGTAGCAGAGCGCAGCGAGGGCGCAGACGACGCCGGCGGCGACGAAGGCCAGCGCGACCGCGGGTCCGGCGTTCTCCTTGGCCACCTTGCCGGTCAGCACGAAGATGCCGGTGCCGATGATGACGCCGACACCGAAGACCGTCAGGTCCAGCGCGGACAGGGACTTCTTGAGCGCGTGCTCTGGCTCCTCGGTGTCGCGGATGGACTGCTCGACCTTCTTCGTCCGGAAGACGGTGTTGCTCACGGCATACCTCCCACGCTCGGCATCCTCGACATGATCGAGAGGGGGCGTGGAACGTATGCCCCGCAACGGGCACATTCACGCAAACGGGCCGGTACCGCCACTCTTCACGGTGGCGGTACCGGCCCGGCCGGGTGCTCAGTCGCGGGCCGGCTCCACAGAGTCGACATCGGCCGTGGGCGCCTCGAAGCGGCCGTCCAGCCGGGCGACCAGCCCGGTGACCTGGCGGGCGATGTCGGGCGCGGTCAGCCCGATCTCGGCCAGGACCTCGGCGCGCGAGGCGTGGTCGAGGAAGCGCGGCGGGATACCGAAGTCGCGCAGCGGCATGTCGACGCCCGCGTCCCGCAGGGCCTGGGCGACGGCCGAGCCGACGCCGCCGACGCGGGAGTTGTCCTCGACGGTGACGACCACCCGGTGCCGTTCGGCGAGCGGCGCCATGGCCTCGTCCACGGGCTTGACCCAGCGCGGGTCGACGACGGTGGTGGAGATGCCCTGCTTGTCGAGCAGGCCGGCGATCTCCAGGCACATCGGCGCGAGCGCGCCGACGGAGACCAGCAGCACGTCCGGGGTGGCGGTGCCGGGCTCGCGCAGTACGTCCATGCCGCCGACGCGGCCCACGGCGGGTACGGCGGGGCCGACGGCGCCCTTGGAGAAGCGCACGACGGTCGGCGCGTCCTCGACCGCGACGGCCTCCCGCAGCTGGGCGCGCACCTGGTCGGCGTCGCGCGGGGCGGCGAGCCTGAGGCCGGGCACGACCTGGAGGATCGACATGTCCCACATGCCGTTGTGGGAGGCGCCGTCGCTGCCGGTGACCCCGGCCCGGTCCAGTACGAAGGTCACCCCGCACTTGTGCAGGGCCACATCCATCAGGACCTGGTCGAAGGCGCGGTTGAGGAAGGTGGCGTACACGGCGAAGACTGGGTGCACCCCGGCGTGCGCCAGGCCCGCCGCCGACACGGCGCCGTGCTGCTCGGCGATGCCGACGTCGTAGACCCGGTCCGGGAAGGCCTTGGCGAACTTCTCCAGGCCGACGGGCTGGAGCATGGCGGCGGTGATGGCGACGACGTCCTCGCGCTCCCGGCCCAGCTCGACCATCTCGTCGCCGAAGACCGAGGTCCAGTCGGCGCCGGAGCTGGCGATCGGCAGGCCGGTGTCGGGGTGGATCTTGCCGACGGCGTGGAAGCGGTCGGCCTCGTCCTGGAGGGCGGGCTGGTAGCCGCGCCCCTTCTCGGTGAGGCAGTGCACGATGACCGGGCCGCCGAACCGCTTCGCGCGGGACAGCGCGGACTCCAGCGCCTCGATGTCATGGCCGTCGATCGGGCCGACGTACTTCAGACCCAGGTCCTCGAACAGGCCCTGCGGCGCGATGAAGTCCTTGAGGCCCTTCTTGGCGCCGTGGAGCGTGTCGTACAGCGGCTTGCCGACGACCGGGGTACGCCCGAGGAGGTCCTTGGTGCGGGCCAGGAAACGCTCGTAGCCGTCCGTCGTGCGCAGCGTGGCGAGGTGGTTGGCGAGGCCGCCGATGGTCGGCGCGTACGACCGCTCGTTGTCGTTGACGACGATGACCAGCGGGCGGTCCTTGGCGGCGGCGATGTTGTTGAGGGCCTCCCAGGCCATGCCGCCGGTGAGCGCCCCGTCACCGATGACGGCGGCGACGTGGCTGTCGCGCCGCAGTTGCTGGTTGGCCTTGGCGATGCCGTCGGCCCAGCCGAGGACCGTGGAGGCGTGCGAGTTCTCGATGACGTCGTGCTCGGACTCGGCCTGCGAGGGGTAGCCGGACAGGCCGCCCTTCATCTTCAGCTTGGAGAAGTCCCGCCGTCCGGTGAGCAATTTGTGCACATATGACTGGTGGCCGGTGTCCCACAGGACCTTGTCCTTCGGGGACTCGAAGACCCGGTGCAGGGCGATGGTCAGCTCGACCACACCGAGGTTGGGCCCGAGGTGGCCGCCGGTCTTGGCGACCGCGTCCACGAGGAAGGTCCGGATCTCCTGCGCCAGCTGGTCCAGCTCCTCCAGGCTGAGCCGGTCCAGATCGCGCGGTCCCCTGATGCGGGTCAGCAGCGGCACCCGTGCCTCCTTGCAGTAGAGCTGATCGAGCATTACCGGGCCCACCGAGTCTAATGTTCCCCCCAGACCCACCCCCCAAGGGGCACGTACAACAGCCCCCGAAAGGGGCGCGAGGAACTGCGCGCCCAGCCACAACACACCCGCAGACAAACAACAACCCCGCGCGAACGCGACAGCACCGGCACCCCAAAACCACCCCCTACAGCCCCCCCAGGGGCGCCAGGAACTGCGCGCCGAGCCCCCACACACCCGCAGACAAACAACAACCCCGCGGAACACAACCGCACCCAGCACCCCAAAGCCAGCGGGCACAGCCACCCCCCAGGGGCGCGGGGAACTGCGCACCCAACCCCCCACACACCCGCAGACAAACAACAACCCCGCGCGAACACGACCGCACCCGGCACCCCAAAGGCACCGGGCACAGTCAGCACCGCACTACGGCCAAACCCAGCGGAGCGCTACGCGCGGCCAGCCGTCTTCTGCGTCTTGCGGGTGATGGAGTCGATGACCACGGTGGTCAGCAACACCGCCGCGGTGATCATGTACTTCACCGGCTCGGCGATGGACTCCAGCTGGAGCCCGTACTGGATCGACACGATGACCAGGACACCGAGCAGCGCGTTCCAGGTGCGCCCCCGCCCGCCGAAGAGGCTGGTCCCGCCGATGACGGCCGCGGCGATCGCGTTCATCAGCAGGTCGCCGGTGCCGGCGCTCTGGTTGGCCGAGGCGATCTTCGACGCCAGGAACAGACCGCCGATCGCCGCGAATCCGCCCGAGATGGCGAAGACGGAGATCCGCACCGCGGTGACGTTGATGCCCGCACGCCGGGACGCCTCCACGCTGCCGCCGAGGGCGAAGATCTTGCGGCCGTAGGCGGTGCGGCGCAGCAGGAAGTCCGTGCCGATCAGGAAGGCGAGGAAGATCACCGTGGCCAGCGGCAGGCCCTTGTACTGGTTGTACATGTACGCCGCGGCGAACGAGGCCACCGCGAGCAGCACCGTGCGCACCAGCGTGTCGCTGAGCGGCCGGGACGGGATGCCCGCGGCCTCGCGGCGGCGGTTGCTCAGGAACGAGGTGATGAAGAACACGGCGACCACGACGAGGGCAAGACCGTAGGCCGCGGCCACGTCGGAGAAGAAGTACGTGGTGAGCTTGCCGATCAGTCCGTCGCCGTCGAGGTTGATCGTGCCGTTCTCGCCCAGCACCTTCAGCATGAAGCCGAGCCAGAACAGCAGCCCGGCCAGGGTCACGGCGAACGCGGGGGCGCCGAGCACCGCGAAGAAGAAGCCGTGCGCCGCGCCGATCACGAGGCCCGCGGCGATGGCGGTGAGCACGGCCAGCCACTCGGGCCAGCCCTGGTTGACCGCGAGGACGGCCGCGAGGGCGCTGGCCGCGCCGCTGACCGAGCCGACCGACAGGTCGATCTCGCCGAGCAGCAGCACGAAGACGATGCCGACGGAGATCATGCCCGTGCCGACCATCGTGACGGTGATGTCGCTCAGGTTCTGCGCGGACAGGAAGTTGGAGTTCAGGCTCTGGAAGACGATGCAGATGACGATCAGGCCGATGACGACCGGGAGGGAGCCCAGTTCACCGGCCTTCATCTTGCGCCGGAACTCGCCGAGGTAGCCCGCCAGGCCCTGCTCGCGCACCAGGAGGCGCGGGTCGACCGCGGTGACCGCGGCGGCGGCCGCCTCGGGGTTCTCGACGGCGGTCTCGTCCTGCGGGATCGCGGAGGTCTTGTCGATGCTCACTGGGAAACCTCCCCGTTCGCGCGCGCCGCACGGCGGGTCACGGCGTTGTCGGTGGCGCCGGTGATGGCGGAGATGATCTCTTCCTGCGAGGTCGTCTTGACCTCGAAGACGCCGTTGTTGCGGCCCAGGCGCAGCACGGCGACCTTGTCCGCCACGGCCTTGACGTCGGCCATGTTGTGGCTGATGAGGACGACGGCGAGGCCGCGTTCGCGCAGCCGCTCCACCAGGTCGAGGACCTGGGCCGTCTGCTCGACGCCGAGGGCCGCGGTGGGCTCGTCGAGGATGACCAGTTTGGGCTCGCCGAGCATCGACCGGGCGATCGCCACGGTCTGGCGTTGACCGCCGGAGAGCGAGGCGATCGGGATGCGGACGCTGGGGATGCGGATCGAGAGGGTGGTGAGCAGCTCGCGGGAGCGGCGCTCCATCTCGACCTCGTCGAGGACGCCGCGCCGCTTCAGTTCGCGGCCCAGGAAGAGGTTGCCGACGACGTCGATGTTGTCGCACAGCGCCAGGTCCTGGTACACCGTCGCGATGCCCAGGCTCTGGGCGTCGTGCGGCCGGCTGATCTGGACGGGCCTGCCGTCCCATTCGATGACGCCTTCATCGATGGGGTGCACGCCGGCGATCGTCTTGACCAGCGTGGACTTTCCGGCGCCGTTGTCGCCGACCAGGGCGACCACCTCACCGGCATGGACCTCAAGCTCTACGTCGGTGAGCGCCTGAACGGCACCGAACCGCTTGGAGACCCCGCGCAACGCCAGCACGGGCGTAGCGGACACGTGAACCATCTCCTTCGCCGCCTGACCCGGCGGAAGGTTGTGCAGAAATTGGGGGGGAATTCCATCCGGCGCCCCGCGCCGAGCTTGCGGGGCTGACTGAGGCGCGGGACGCCGGTGGAGCCTGGAGCAGCCCTGTCCCGCACGGGGATTCAAGGGCGGATCACCGTGCTCGGGAAGGGACCTGGGACCGCTTACCTGAGGCCGATCTTGTCGCAGGCCGACTTGTACTTGGCCGTGCAGATCTCGGCGACGGTGTAGAAGCCGTCCTTGACGACCGTCTCGTTGATGTTGTCCGTGGTCAGGGAGACGACCGGGACCAGCACGGACGGGACGTCCTTCGCGCTGTCGCTGGAGACCTTGTCCTTGGCGATGGAGTCGAGGCTCTCGCCCTTGGCGACCGCGACCGCCATCTCGGCGGCGATCTGCGCCTCCTGAGGGTAGGACTTGAAGACGCTCATGTACTGCTCACCGGTGACGATCCGCTGTACCGCGGCGAGTTCGGCGTCCTGGCCGGTGACCGGCACGGAGACGCCGGCGGCCTTGAGGGCGGTGATGGCACCGCCGGCCATGCCGTCGTTGGCGGAGTAGACGCCCGCGATGTTCTTCGCGCCGATCGCCGAGATCGCCGTCTCCATCTCGGAGTTGGCGTTGTCCGGCGACCACTCCTTGGTGTCGTACTCCTTGGCGACGGTGACCTTGCCGTCGAGGACGGAGTGGGCGCCTTCCTTGAACTGCTTGGCGTTCGGGTCGGTGACCGAGCCGTTGATCATGACGACCTTGGAGGACTTGGTGGCCTTGCTGCCCAGGGCCTTCAGCAGGGCCTCGCCCTGGGTCTTGCCCACCTGCACGTTGTCGAACGAGGTGTAGGCGCTGATCGGGCCCTCGGCCAGACGGTCGTAGGCGACGACCTTGATGCCCGCGTCCACGGCCTTCTGGACCGAGTTCTGGATGGCCTTGGCGTCCACGGCGTCCAGGATGAGCACGTCCACCTTGTTGGTGATCATCGTGTCGACCTGCTGGGCCTGGAGGTTGGCGTCCTGGCGGGCGTTGTTGTACTGGATCTCCGCCTTGTTGTTCGTCAGTTCCTTGATCTTCTTCTCGATCTGCGGGCGGTCGAACTTCTCGTAGCGCGCGGTCTTGTTCTCCGGCAGCAGCAGGCCGACCTTGATGTCGTCGCCCTTCTTGACCGGCGACGACGAGGAAGAATCGTCGCCGCCCGAGTCCTTGGCACTACCACAGGCGGCAAGCGAAACGGCCATCGCACCAGCGGCCACGGCAACGGCGGCACGACGCATACGCGTGTTCACTTCAGAAACCTCCCTGACGAGGCCGCGTCGTTGCGGCCGAGGTGGCTGGCAGTCAACTCGGCCGCCCGTGGGACGTCAAGAAGTAAATCCTTAACGAGATGGCAACGGTGTCAGCCGTTTTCTAAGTGAAGGCGGGTGTAGCCGTCGACAAGGTGCCGTCCAAAAGGGTTGAATCCCCCATCTCGCTGAGCGCCAGGGCGAGCGCCCCGAGCACCTCGGCGCGCCCGCCGAGCGCGCCGGGAAGCACGGAGAGCTGACGCGCGGCGCTGGGGATGGCGTAGCGCCCGACCGACTCCCTGATGGGCCCGAGCACCAGCTCGCCGGCCTCGGCGAGGTCGCCGCCGAGCACCACCCGGTTGGGGTTCAGCAGGTTGCACAGGTTGGCCACCCCGCTGCCGATGTGGCGGCCCACGTCGGCGACCACCCGGCGGCAGCCCGGGTCGCCGTCCCGGGCCAGCCGTACGACGTCCTCCATGGTCAGGCCGGTGCCGTGGCTCGGCTGGAGCAGCGGGAGCACATAGCGCGCGGCCGTGAACGTCTCCAGGCAGCCGCGGTTGCCGCAGCGGCAGACCGGGCCGCCCTCGTCGAGCGTGATGTGCCCGATCTCGCCCGCGGTGCCGCCGGGGCCCCGGTAGATCTTGCCGTTGATCACCAGACCGGCGCCGACGCCGCTGGCGACCTTGATGTACGCCAGGTCTCGCACGCCCCGGCCGCTGCCCCAGACCAGCTCGCCGAGTGCGCCCAGGTTGGCGTCGTTGTCCACGTGCACCGGTACGCCGAGCCGCCCCCGCAGCTCCTCGGCCGGCCTGGTGCCGGACCAGCCCGGAAGGATGGCGGTGGAGCCCAGGGTGCCCGACTCGACGTCGATGGGGCCGGGCACGCCGACGCCCACACCCGCCACCTTGGACCGGTCGACGCCGGTCGCGTCGATCAGCCGGTTGACCAGTTGCTCGGCCCGGTCGAAGCCCTGCGTGGAGGAGGCGTCGACGTCCAGCGGCGCGGACTCCTCCGCCAGTACCTGGTGCGCGAGGTTCCCGATCGCGACGCGCAGATGGGTGTGGCCGAAATCCACGCCTATGACGATCCCGGCGTCTCCGCTCAGCGAGACGCTGCGGGCCCGCCTGCCGCCCGCCGACGTCGGTGTGACCTCGACGGTTCCGCCGTCCTTGAGTTCCCGCACGATATTGGAGACCGTCGCCGCGGACAGGCCGGTCGTCCGCGCGATCTCCGCCTGCGTGAGCGACCCGGCCAGTCGCACCGCCCGTACGACTCTTTCCAGGTTGGCTCGGTGCAGCGACGACTGCGACCCCGGAGTCTCCATCGACTCATCCACTCCCGCCATCGGCCGGGCGGCCCCTGCGCCACCCGTGGCCCAGGTCACATCCACGAACCGGGCCACTTACAAGTTATGAACTCCAAGCTCTTCTGTAGGGGTTGCCGCCGTCAAGTCCTTGACGTAAATCGCCGGCACTTGGTCGGTCGCGCCCCGGACATCCTCCGGGCATGCTCACGCCACCCCGGAGCAGGGCGGCGCCCCCATCGACCCCCTCCGCCGACCCGGTCTGCCGTCCTGGCCGGCTGCGGCGCCACCCGTACCGCTGGCCGGCCCCCCGTCGTGCTCGCCATGTCCGTCGCCGGGAGCCTGCACATCACCGCCGTCAGCCCGGCCTTCCAACGCGGCCTGTTCGCCCTCGAGGTCGCCGCGCTGATCGCCGCGTGGGTGGCGACGGCCGCCACCGGCGACCACCGATGGCTGATCCCCGTCGCGACGGTGGCCTTCATCCGTATCCAGGCGATCGTCGCCCAGCCGGACGGGTTCATGCAGTCCCTGCCGGACCTGGTGGTCCTCCCCCTCCTGTCCTGATCGCACCCCTCCCGGTCCTGGCGATCGCCGCCCAGCGCCGGCAGAGCCGGTCGCTCCACGAACAGTGACCTCTCTCCCCCGGGAAGAACAGAGAAGGCGATGACCCAGCAAGATCGCTCGGCCCTCTCCACGCACGGGCCGGACGGCCCCGGCGCGGCCCCGGAAGCGCCGGCCGGCCCCTGCCCCTCGCGGGCGACACGGTCGTGGACCCCGGCTCTGCTGTACTCCCTGGGGTTCCTGGCGGTCTACCTGCTCGCTGTCTGCACTCCGTTCGGGCAACGAACGGAGAACGCCTTGTTCGATCTCGGTGAAGACACCCGGAAGCATGCATGGATCTATCCCTGGTCGGGAGCTGCCTACGGCTCGACGCCCCTGCCACCGCTGGAATTGAGCCACATCAAAACCCTGGTCGTGGGCCTGGGTGTCATCGCGTTCGTGACCGTGGTGCGCAGGTGCTGGTGGCAGGGGTGCGCGGCGGTCGCGGTCGTCGTGGTCACGATCGGGAGCAAGGAAGTGCTCAAGGCCCTCCTGCCCCGCCCCGATCTGGTGGGCGCGCCCGAAACCCTCCTTGAGGGGAGCTTCCCCAGCGGGCACGCGGCCATCCCCGCCGCGCTGACCCTCGGCGTCATCCTCGTCGCGTCCCCCCGCATCCGCCCCTAACCGCGGCGCGCGAACCCCAGCCGGGCAAGCCCCGCCCTCACGGGCCGCCCCAGAGACCCGCACCGGGGCCGGGTGCGCACGGCGCCGCCGGCAGGGGCACGGCACGCCCCCGGGGCGGCTGGAATCGCCGTCCGGGGGTCGGGCTTCAGGTGCGCTACTTCAGCGCCCCGGCGGTCAGCCCCTGCACCACCTGGCGCTGGAAGACGATGTACGCCGCCAGCACCGGCAGCATCGCCATGACCAGGCCCGCGAAGAGGCCGGACCAGTCGCCCTTGTAGCCCTGGCTCGCGGCGAGTTGGACCAGGCCCTGGGTCAGGACACGCTTGTCCGGATCGGTGTTGAGCACCGTCGGGAGCATGTACTGGTTCCACTGGCCGAGGAAGTTGAAGATGCCCACGCTGATCAGGCCGGGCTTGGCCATGGGCAGCATGATCTGGAAGAACGTCCGGGAGTGGGACGCACCGTCCACGAAGGCCGCCTCCGCCACCGACGTCGGCAGCGTACGGAAGAACGCCGTCAGGAAGAACACCGTGAACGGCAGCGAGTACGCGATGTAGACCAGGATCAGGCCGTGGATGGTGTTCAGCAGCCCCATGTTGTTCACGACGTAGAACAGCGGGACCAGCGCTAGCATGATCGGGAAGCTCATGCCGCCGATGAACAGGTAGTAGATGAACCGGTTGCCGGGGAAGTCGAAGCGGGCGAGGACGTACGCCGCCATCGAGCCGAGGACCAGCGTGCCGATCAGTGAACCGCCCACCACCAGAACGGTGTTGAGAAAGTAGTCGCTCATGTTGGCCTGCGTCCAGGCCCGCGACCAGTTGTCGAAGTGCAGCTTGTCCGGCAGCGCCCACGGCGAGCTGAAGATCGAACGGTCGTCCTTGAAGGACGTCATCACCGCCCACAGCAGCGGCATGACCACCATGACGGCCCACAGGATCAGAAAGCCGTGCGAGAAGGCGTTGAGGACATGGCCCTCCTTCTTCCGCCCGGGCCGCCCGGCGGAGGGCACGTCCGCCTTGCCGACCGGCGCGCCGGACTCGGCCGGCGGGAGGGCGGGGGTCTCGGTCGTCTTCATATGCTCAGAACTCCAGCCGCTCGCGACGGCCCAGCCGCATCACGATCGCCGCGAAGGCGAGGGTGACGACGAGCAGGGCGACGCCGATGGTGGTGGCGTAGGCGGCCTGACCGTCCCGGAACGCCTTCTGGTACACGTACAGGACCATCACGGTCGTCGAGTAGTCGGGGCCGCCCGGCCCGGTCGTCATGATCTGCACGACCGCGAAGGACTCGGCGCCCAGCGCGAGGATGCCCATATAGACCCAGCCCGACTGCACGGTGTCCCACAGCAGCGGAAGGGTGATGCGGAAGAACGTGGTGAAGCCGCTCGCCCCGTCCAGCAGGGCCGCCTCGTACAGGTCGGCGGGGATCGACGCCATGCCCGCCGAGAACAGGACCACGAAGAAGCCGACCGTCGACCAGACGAGTACCGCCATCACGCACCACAGCGCGAGGTTCGGGTCGCCCAGCCACAGCGGCTGGACGCCGTCGAGACCGAGGCCGCGCAGCACCGAGTTGAGGGCGCCGCTGTCCGGGTTGTACGCGAAAGCGAACAGCAGCGCGACGATCGCGATGGACAGCACCTGGGGGAAGAAGTAGACGATCTTGTAGAAGGAGGAGCCGCGGACGCCGGAGACGACCGGTCCGCCCCTGCGGCGCCGGCCGCCCACATTGATCATGAAGGAGAAGAACAGCGCGAGGCTGATCGTCACCAGCGGGAGCAGGACCGCGAACAGCAGACTGTGCTGCAACGACTTCCAGAAGATCTCGTCGTCGAACATCCGCTGGTAGTTGTCGAAGCCCACCATCTTGAAGTCGGGGCTCAGCCCGGTCCAGTCCGTGAAGGAGTAGTAGATGGACTGGATGAAGGGCCATACGACGAAGAGCGCGTAGAGCCCGAGCGGCGCCGCCAGGAACCCCACGATGAACCGGTATTTACCGTGCTGCATTACTGCCGACCCCGATCTGTGCGCGGGCGCCGCCGGGGCCTGCCCGGCGGGTGCCGCCGGACAGGCCCCGGTGACGGATCGTCACTGGTGCTTGTAGTGCTTGATCGACGTGTCCTTGGCGGCCTCGTCGGCGAAGCCCTGGATCTTCTTGATGGCCTCGGCGGGGGTCATGCGGCCCGCCATCATCTCGCCGAGCCCGGACACCCCGATCTGCTCCTTCTGGAGCTTCACGTACCAGTCCTGGAGCCGCGGGTTGACCACGTTCTGGCCGGCCTTGTCCAGTGCGGCGACACCGGACTCGAGGCCCGGGGTCAGGGTGATTCCGGTGGTGCCGCCGTTGAACGCGGTCAGCGACTTCACCTTGGCGGTGAAGTTCTTCGAGGAGGCCTCGCTGAGCATGATGCGCAGCTGTTCCATGCCGCCCGCGCCGTTCTTCGCCTTGGCCGGAACGACGAAGGGCTCGCCGCCGGAGGCCCAGATCGTGCCGAACGGCATCTTGTCGGAGGAGTCGAGGCCGGTGGGCGCCGAGACGGCCAGGTCGAAGTCCTTCGGAATGACGTTCGCCGACTCGTTCTCCACCCAGGAGCCGTTCGGCAGGAACAGGGCCTTGCCCTGGGCCCAGGCGGTCTGCGACTGGATGTGGTCGAGGCCGGGGGTGCCCTTGAGGATGTAGCCCTTCTTGTACAGCTCGTGGTAGGCCTCGAAACAGGCTTTGACCGCCGGGTGCTTCCAGGCGTTCGGTTCGAGGTTGTCGATCGCGTCGAGCACTTCCCGGCCGCCCACCTTGCCGATCATCGGGTAGAGCGAGAAGGGGATGTAGTACGGGTACTTGCCCGCGTAGGTCCAGCCCGCCATGCCCTTCTTCTTGGCCTTCTCGCAGACCGCGAGCATCTGGTCCCAGGTCTCGGGGTACTGCTCGTCGAGCGTGTCCAGGGCCTTTTGCGAGTACCAGACGCCGTACACCGTGTAGGCGTAGTAGAAGATCCAGACCGGGTCGCCGTCGAACTGGCCCATCTCGACGATGCCGGGACGCAGCGTGTCGCGGACCTTCTTGGCCGGGTCGTCGTAGGAGGGGGCGTCGAGCAGCGGGGTGAGGTCGGCGAGCTGGTTCTTGCCGACCAGGACGCCCATGTCCATCTGCTCGGCGCCCGAGTTGTCGATGAGGTCCGGCGGATTGCCCTGGTTGAAGCGCGGCTGGAGCGTCGACTGGATCTTCTGGGTGGCGGAGAACTTCACCGTGGCCTTCGGGAAGTCCTTTTCGTAGATCTTCACCGCGTCCTCGGCGTACTCCTTGCCGAAGCCGCCGTCGAACAGGACGAATTCCATCTGCGCGGTGTCGTTGACGGCGAGCGGGTTCTTCGCCGACTTCTTGCCCGCTTTCGCCTTGTCCTGGCTGTCGCCACCGCTGCTCGCGCAGGCGGACAGGAAGCCCGCCGTGGGAAGGGTGAGCAGACCGAGTGCGGCGGACCGCCTGATGAGGTCGCGGCGGCCTACGCCACCGTCACCGTGGTTCGCTGCGGAAGTGGATCCCATGCTCAAGTCCTCGCCTTCTCCAGGACTCAGGCGGTGAACCGGATCCTCCCCGGCACCGCGGTCGGGTAGCGCTGGGTCGTGCAGGAAACGCCGACAGGTATAGTCCACTTCCCGTCGGCTGAGCAAGATCGAACGCAAGGTTGGCCATGGGTCTTTTCCGAGTTGAGACCTCACGGAAATATGCGCCGCCTGTGGATGCCTTGCCGGAAAAATCCGCGACATAAAGCCCCGAATGCCGCAGGCAACACCCTTGACATCATCGGTCACTTGACTCCCTACTGGTTCCTGCGCAGCAAGTTGGACAACGTTGTCTGATCAGCGCAGGGAGGGTTTCCGTAGATGCAGCGGAAAGCTCGGTACAGATGGGGACCGGCGGTCGTGCTGACGACCGCCTTCGTCATGGCAGCGGGTGCGCAGGGAGCGGCCGTCGCCCTGCCCGCCGAGGCACCGGCCGCGGACCGGGAGTTCGCGTCCTCGTTCGAGGCGGACGATCCGGCGCCGGACTGGCTGAACACGGTGGACACGGGACCGGACGGGGCCAAGCGCGCCTCGGGCGTCGACGGCGGCTACAGCACCGGCATCCCGGGGAACGTCACCGACCACGTCACCGAGGTGCGCGCGAGCGCCGAGAACACCGGCGGCGGGGAGGTGAAGGAGAATCTCGTCGACGGTGAGCCGAGCAGCAAGTGGCTCGCCTTCCAGCCGGCCGGCTGGGTGGAGTTCGACCTGGACAAGCCGGTCAAGCTGGTGACGTACGCCCTGACATCGGCCAACGACCACGCCGAACGCGACCCGAGGGACTGGACCCTTGAGGGCTCCACGGACGGCAAGGACTGGAAGACCCTCGACACCCGCTCCGGCGAGACCTTCTCGGAGCGTTTGAAGACCAAGTCGTACGACCTCGCCGAGCCGGCCGAGTACCGGCACTTCCGGCTCGACGTGACGAAGAACAACGGCGCGTCGGGGATCCTGCAGCTCGCGGACGTCCAGTTCTCCACGGGCGGCGGCGACAACCCGGTCCCGCAGGACATGCTCTCGCTGATCGACCGCGGGCCGAGCGGCTCGCCGACCGCCAAGGCGGGTGCCGGATTCACCGGCAAACGGGCCCTCAGATACGCGGGACGGCACACCGCGGACGGGCGCGCCTACTCGTACAACAAGGTCTTCGACGTGAACGTGAAGGTCGGCCGCGACACCCGGCTGTCGTACCGGATCTTCCCGGCCATGGCCGACGGCGACCGCGACTACGACGCCACCAATGTCTCCGTGGACCTGGCCTTCACCGACGGCACCCACCTCAGCGGTCTGGGCGCGAGGGACCAGCACGGCTTCGCGCTGTCCCCGCGGGGGCAGGGCGCGGCGAAGGTGCTGTACGTCAACCAGTGGAACAACGTGGAGTCGCGGATCGGCTCGGTCGCCGCGGGCAGGACCGTCGACCGGATCCTGCTGGCCTACGACTCCCCCACCGGACCGGCGAAGTTCCGCGGCTGGCTCGACGACGTGGCACTGCGGGAGGCCGCCCCGGACAAGCCCAAGGCGCATCTGTCCGACTACGCGCTGACCACCCGCGGCACCAACTCCAGCGGCAGCTTCTCGCGCGGCAACAACTTCCCGGCGACCGCGGTGCCCCACGGTTTCAACTTCTGGACCCCGGTGACCAACGCGTCCTCGCTCAGCTGGCTGTACGAGTACGCCCGGGCGAACAACGACGCCAACCTGCCGACGATCCAGGCGTTCAGCGCGAGCCACGAGCCGAGCCCCTGGATGGGTGACCGGCAGACCTTCCAGGTGATGCCGTCCGCCGCGGCCGGCACCCCGGACACCGGCCGCACCGCACGGGCGCTGGCGTTCCGGCACGAGAACGAGACCGCGCGGCCGTACTACTACGGCGTCCGCTTCGAGAACGGCCTCAAGGCGGAGATGGCGCCGACCGACCACGCGGCGGCGCTGCGCTTCACCTACCCGGGCGACGACGCGAGCGTGCTCTTCGACAACGTCACCGACCAGGCGGGCCTGACGCTCGACAAGGAGCACGGGATCGTCACCGGCTACTCCGACGTGAAGTCGGGCCTGTCGGCGGGCGCCGCCCGGCTGTTCGTCTACGGCGTCTTCGACAAGCCGGTCACCGCGGGCGACGTGGGCGGGGTCAAGGGTTATCTGCGGTTCGACGCGGGTGCCGACCGCACCGTCACACTGCGCCTGGCGACCTCGCTGATCAGCGTCGACCAGGCGAAGGACAACCTGCGTCAGGAGATCCCCGGCGGCACGTCCTTCGACACGGTCAGGTCGCGGGCCCAGCGCGCCTGGGACAAGGTGCTCGGCCGCGTCGAGGTGGAGGGCGCGACACCCGACCGGCTGACCACCCTGTACTCCAGCCTGTACCGGCTGTACCTGTACCCGAACTCCGGCTTCGAGAAGGTCGGTTCGAAGTACCAGTACGCCTCGCCGTTCTCCCCGATGCCGGGCCAGGACACCCCGACCCACACGGGTGCGAAAATCGTCGACGGCAAGGTGTACATCAACAACGGCTTCTGGGACACCTACCGGACGACCTGGCCCGCGTACTCGTTCCTGACGCCCCATCAGGCAGGGGAGATGGTCGACGGGTTCGTGCAGCAGTACAAGGACGGCGGCTGGACCTCCCGCTGGTCCTCCCCCGGCTACGCGGATCTGATGACCGGCACCTCCTCGGACGTCGCGTTCGCCGACGCCTACGTCAAGGGCGTGAAGTTCGACGGCAAGGCGGCCTACGAGGCGGCCCTGAAGAACGCGACCGTCGTGCCGCCGTCCTCCGGCGTGGGCCGCAAGGGCATGGCCACCTCGCCGTTCCTCGGCTACACCAGCACCGCCACCGGCGAGGGCCTGTCCTGGGCGATGGAGGGCTACCTCAACGACTACGGCATCGCCAAGATGGGCGAGGCCCTGTACAGGAAGACGGGCGAGAAGCGCTACAAGGAGGAGTCGCAGTACTTCCTCGACCGCGCCCAGGACTATGTGAACCTCTTCGACTCCCGGGCGGGCTTCTTCCAGGGCCGTGACGCGGGGGGCGACTGGCGCATCGACTCGGCGAAGTACGACCCGCGCGTGTGGGGCTACGACTACACGGAGACCAACGGCTGGGGCTACGCGTTCACCGTGCCGCAGGACAGCCGGGGCCTGGCGGGCCTCTACGGCGGCCGGTCCGCTCTCGCCGACAAGCTCGACACATACTTCTCCACACCGGAGACGGCCTCGCCCGAGGTCGTCGGCTCGTACGGCGGGATCATCCACGAGATGACCGAGGCCCGCGACGTCCGCATGGGCATGCACGGGCAGTCCAACCAGCCCTCGCACCACGCGCTGTACATGTATGACGCGGCGGGTCAGCCGTGGAAGACGCAGGCGCTGGTGCGCCAGGCGCTGTCCCGGCTGTATGTGGGCAGTGAGATAGGCCAGGGCTACCCGGGCGACGAGGACAACGGCGAGATGTCCGGCTGGTACCTGTTCTCCGCGCTCGGTTTCTACCCGCTGGTCATGGGCAGCGGCGAGTACGCCATCGGCTCCCCGCTGTTCAAGAAGGTCACGGTCCACCTGGAGAACGGCCGGGACCTGGTGGTCGACGCGCCCAAGAACAGCGCGAAGAACGTGTATGTGCAGGGTCTGAAGGTCAACGGCCGTTCCTGGACGTCGACTTCGCTGCCCCACTCGGTGCTGGCCAAGGGCGGGGTGCTCAGCTTCGACATGGGCGCCAAGCCGTCCAGGTGGGGCACGGGCAAGAACGCCGGCCCGGTCTCCATCGCCCAGGACGACAAGGTGCCGACGCCGCGCGCGGACGTGCTGAAGGGGGAGGGCGCGCTGTTCGACGACACATCGGCGACGGACGCGGCGGTCACCACCGTCGACCTGCCGGTCGGCGCCGCCGCCAAGGCGCTCCAGTACACGCTGACCTCGTCCACGGACCGCACGAAGGCACCGGCCGGCTGGACCCTCCAGGGCTCCACGGACGGCACGACCTGGCGGACCCTGGACAAGCGCTCCGGCGAGTCGTTCAGCTGGAACCGGCAGACCAGGGCGTTCACGATTTTCTCGCCGGGCACCTACACCGGGTACCGGCTGGTCCTGGACGGTCAGTCGACGCTCGCGGAGGTGGAACTGCTGGCCTGACCCGCACCGCCGGCAGCGAGGGGCGGACCCGGAATCACTCCGGGTCCGCCCCTTCGGCCTGTGCGGGCCCCGCCGTGTACAGCGCGGACGAGACGAGTCGGTGCCCCTCGCCGTGGACACTGTGCAGGAACGGCGGGTGGCCGAGCTTGGCGCGGAGCCGGGCGACCTCGACGTCGATGGCCGGCTCACCGCCCGGCGGCAGCAGGAAGTCCCAGACGCGCCGGGCCAGTTCGGCCGCGGTGTGCACGGTGTCCGGCTCCGCCACGAGGAGCGCGAGGATCTGGAACTCCTTGCGGCTCAGCCGCACCGTGCGGCCGTCCAGGGTGACGCCGCGGGTGTCCGGGTGCAGCGCGAGGCGGCCCGCGGGGCGAGGTCCGTCGGTCATCGCACCATCGTCGCAGGCCGCCCGCGCTGCCGTACGGTCAGCCGACGGCGAGGGTGAAGACGTGCGGGTGCGGCGGTTGATGCCGACGATCCGAACGGAGGCACGCGAGGCCCATGTCGGAATCAGACGGTGAGGACGAGCTTGCCCTGGAGGTGACCGCCGTCGAGCAGCCGGTGCGCGTCGGCGACACACTCGAACGGGAACGTCTCCTGCACATGGACCCGGAGCCTGCCCTGTTCGACGAGTTCGACGAGACCTCGCAGGGCGACCGGATCGGGGTCGACCGCGATGCCGGTGAAGCGCATGCCGGCCGCCTCGTACGTGGCGACGAGCTTCGCATCCTCCTCGGCGACCGCCGTCACCAAGTGACCGCCCGGGCGGAGCACTTCGAGCGACCTCTGGACGGTGTCACCGCCGATCGTGTCGAGCACGACGTCGATGTCGCGGACCGCCTCGGTGAAGTCGACCGCCGTGTAGTCGATCACCTCGTCGGCGCCCAACCCCTCGACGAACGCCCGCTTGCTCCCGCTTGCGGTCGCGGTCACATGCGCGCCGAGCGCTTTCGCGATCTGGATCGCGACGTGGCCGACCCCGCCACCACCGCCGTGGACCAGGACGCGGTCGCCCTCGGTCACACCGCCGAGATCGACGAGGCCCTGCCACGCCGTCAGCCCGACGATCGGCAACGCCGACGCCTCGACGTGCGAGAGCGACGCCGGCTTGCGCGCCAGGTGCAACGCCGGCGCCGACACCAGCTCGGCGTACGCGCTCGCCGCCCGCGGGAACAGCGGCATCCCGAACACCTCGTCGCCGGGCCTGAACCGCCCCGTCTGCGCCTCCTCGACCACGCCGCTGATGTCCCAGCCGAGGATGAACGGCGGCCGGCCGATCAGCGGGAACTCGCCGGCGCGCAGCCGCGCCTCCAGCGGGTTCAGCCCGATCGCCTTGACCCGGACGAGAACCTCGGTCGGGAGGGGCCGGGGCTCGGGCGCGTCCACGACGGTGAGCACCTCGGGACCGCCGAACGTCTGCTGGGTGATGACTCGCATGACTCTCCTGGCTTTGGAAGGGGGGAGAGAACCCAGGCTAGGTTTCCGACAGGAACCAGCAGGTAACCTTTGGCGCCATGAGCGGTTTCGGTCCCGGTGATCCCTTTCTCGCCGACTGTCCGGCGCGTCTGGCGGTCGAGCTGATCGCCGACAAGTGGACGGTGGTCGTGCTCTACGGCCTCAGCAGGGGCCCGGTGCGCCATGGCGAGCTGATCGAGCTGATCGGCGGCATCTCCCGCAAGATGCTCACCCAGACACTGCGACGGCTCGAAGCGCAGGGACTCATCCGCCGCCACGCCTACGCCGAGGCGCCGCCCCGCGTCGAGTACGAACTCACCCCGCTCGGGGCGACGCTGATCGAGCCGATCCACATGCTGACCGAGTGGGCGAGGGCGAACGGCGACGCGGTGCTCGATGCGCTCGACGCCGGTCCCGAGCCGGTCGCCCAGAGCGACTGAGGCCCCCGCCAGGGCACTGAGCATCCTCTCGGCCGCTGCTCGGCACCGACCCGGCCACGCACCGCCACAAGCCCGGCAAGCCGCCCGGCGACAAGGGGCACGACGGGCACGCCCTCAACTTGGACCGCCCGCTGGACGCCTTCGGCCCGCCTTGGCCCACGGCCCGCGGCGTACCGCCTCACGTATGACCGCGAAGCGCCGGCCGCACCGCCCACGCACCGTCCTGGCGCCGTCCCGATGGGCCCGCCGTCGGGCGGGGCGGCGCTCTAGGGCTGCGGCTTCCCTAGGTCCGTGTCTCGCTCCTGCCGCCGGGCGTTCGTGGCCGCGAGGAGTTCGTCCGTCGTCGGTCTGTCCGGGTATCCGCCTTGCGCGCCGAGGTGGCCGCAGGCGTACGTCGCCGAGGCCACCGCCGCGCGCAGCGCCGAGCGCGGGTCCGAGCCGGACAGGGCACGGGCGATATAGACGCCGGCCAGGCAGTCGCCGGCACCGGTGGTGTCGATGATCCGGCCGACGGGCGGCGGCGCCACGGCGATCTCGCCGGAACCGTATGTCAGCGTCGCCCCGCGCACTCCCCCGGTGCGTACCACCGACTTGAGCCGGTGGCGCGCCGCGAAGCCGTGCACATCGCCTATCTCCGCCGTGGTCCCCTCGTTGAGGAAGACGACCGCAGCCCCGTGCAGGGCCGGGGCGAGCGCGTCCATGCCGTGGGCGAGCGCGAGGGGTTCCAGGTCGATCGACATCGGAATGCCGGCGGTGCGCGCCCGCTCCGCGAGCACCGCCGCGCCCTCGGGGTGCAGGCAGGAGGTGTGGATCCAGTCCACTGCGCCCAGTTCGGCGTCGCGGACCCGCTCCAGCGGGGGGTATTGCGAGACGGACGAGGTGTAGACGAGTCGCTTCTCCCCGTCCTCGGCCAGGGTGCACACCGACAGCGCGGTCATGCCCGGTGTGGTGGTGACAGCCGTGACGTCGACCCCACGCGCCGCGAGGTGGCCTGTGGCGTACGCGCCGAACACATCGTCCCCGACGACGGCCAGCAGCGCCGCGTCGACGCCCTGCCGGGCGCAGGCGACCGCCGCGTTGGCGGCCACCCCTCCGGCACTCACCAGGTGCTCGAACGCGTGCGTCTTCTGGTCCGGGTCGGGAAAGCGGGGCACGCGCAGCGCCACATCGAACGCTATGTCTCCGCAGAACAGGGCCGTCGCCATGATGCCGTTCCCCTCGTCGTGCCCTCGGCCGGTCGGAACTCGGGTAGCTACCGGGAGCCGCCCTCGGACCCGCGCGGAGGCAGGCGGGGCGGCGCGCCAGGCACCCGGTCGCCGGGGTCGGCGCCCGTGGGTCACCTACCCCCGGTCCATGGACGACAGACGCCGAGCAAGCCACCCGACGGCCTCAGCATCCCCCAACAAGGCGCCGATTGCCGTGACTTCCCCGTCCGACCACGTGAACTCGCCCATTCCACGGCATGAGGCACCGGGACGGGCGGTCTGCGTCCCGCGCACTCGGATCTCCCGTGCGCGACCCTCACGTCACGCATCGGCCAAGTGCTTCTCCCCCGCCGCCCGGCCCCCGGGCGCCTGCACCGCCCGCACCGGAACCTTCGTCGGGCCGGCGGTGCGCTTTCTCGGCAGCCGTGCCGTGAACCGTGTCCGTCCGGGGGCGCTCTCCACCGTGATGCGGCCTCCGTGTGCCGTCACCACCGCCGCCGCGATCGCCAGGCCCAGTCCCGCGCCGCCCGCCGCGCCGTCGGCACGCGCCCGGGAGGGATCCGCGCGGGTGAAGGAACCTGCCTCGCCGAACTGGCCGGTCGTCCCCGTCTCCCCCGCCACGCCGGCCCGGCCGGTCCCGCCGCCGCCCGCGTCGCCGCCGGTCCGTTCGAGCACCGCCGCGGACAGGATCTTCCCGTTCGGGTCGAACCGGGCCGCGAGCATGCCCGCCGGTTGCCCGCCGTCGCCGAGGAAGGACAGGTCCCCTTCCGAGTGGCGCGCCGCGCGGGCCACGCCGCGCTCCGCGGCGGCCGTCACCCGCTGGTCCAACTCGCCGAACAGCCGGGCGTGTTGGACGACCACGGTGGCAACGGTCAGCGCGGCGGTCAGGGACACCAGCGTGGCGATGACGACGACCAGCAGCCGCGTACCCAGCGAACGGCCCCCCGGCGGCGTACCCGATCGGTCGCGGGTCATCTTCGCCCCTCCTCGTCCCCGACGGCATAGCCGGGGCGACGGATGGTCAGCGCACGGGGACGGCCGGTTCGCGGCCCATGATTTTCAGCCATGTACCGATCCTGTCCCGGTCCGCTGGGGGAACCCTGTGTTCAGCCTGAGCGCCGGTGATGACCGGGACATGAGCCGCCGAGGGGGCCGCCGCGCAGGCGACACGCCGAAGGGCCGCACCCCCCTTCAGCGGGGATGCGGCCCTTGCGAGTGGCGGACGCCGGCCGCCGGGACCGCCGCCCGGCGTCCGGTGCGCCCGGCGCCTACTTGCGGATCAGGCTGCGCAGCACGTACTGCATGATGCCGCCGTTGCGGTAGTAGTCGGCCTCACCGGGGGTGTCGATGCGGACGACCGCGTCGAACTCGACGCCCGTGTCGGTGGTCACCTTGACCGTGCGCGGCGTGGTGCCGTCGTTCAGTTCGGTGACGCCGGAGACGGCGAAGGTCTCCTCGCCTGTCAGGCCGAGGGATTCCGCGGAGGCACCCTCCGGGAACTGGAGCGGCAGCACGCCCATGCCGATGAGGTTGGAGCGGTGGATGCGCTCGTAGGACTCGGCGATGACGGCCTTGACGCCCAGCAGGGCCGTGCCCTTGGCCGCCCAGTCACGGGACGAGCCGGAGCCGTACTCCTTGCCGGCCAGGACGACCAGCGGGATGCCGGCGGCCTGGTAGTTCTGCGAGGCGTCGTAGATGAAGGAGACCGGGGCGCCCGCGTCGCCTTCGGCGGCCCGCGTGAAGTCGCGGGTGTAACCGCCCTCGGTGCCCGGCGCGATCTGGTTGCGCAGACGGATGTTGGCGAACGTACCGCGGATCATGACCTCGTGGTTGCCGCGGCGGGAGCCGTAGCTGTTGAAGTCACGACGCTCCACACCGTGCTCGGTGAGGTACTTGCCGGCCGGGGTGTCGGCCTTGATGGCGCCGGCCGGGGAGATGTGGTCGGTGGTGACCGAGTCGCCCAGCTTGGCCAGGACGCGGGCGCCGGCGATGTCCTCGACCGGGGCCGGCTCCATGCCCATGCCCTCGAAGTACGGGGGCTTGCGGACGTACGTCGACTCGGCGTCCCACTCGAAGGTGTTGCCGGTCGGGATCGGCAGCGCCTGCCACTGGGCGTCGCCGGCGAAGACGTCCTCGTACGACTTGGCGAACATGTCCTCGCCGATGGCGTTGGCGACGACGTCGTTGACCTCGGCCTCGCTCGGCCAGATGTCCTTCAGGTGGACCGGGTTGCCGTCCTGGTCGGTGCCCAGGGCGTCACGTGTGATGTCCACCTTCATGGAGCCCGCGATGGCGTACGCGACGACCAGCGGCGGGGAGGCCAGGTAGTTCATCTTGACGTCGGGGTTGATCCGGCCCTCGAAGTTGCGGTTGCCGGACAGGACCGAGGTGACCGCGAGGTCGTGGTCGTTGACGGCCTTGGAGACCTCCTCCGGCAGCGGGCCGGAGTTGCCGATGCAGGTGGTGCAGCCGTAGCCGACGAGGTTGAAGCCGACCTTGTCCAGGTAGGGGGTGAGGCCCGCCTTGTCGAAGTAGTCGGTGACGACCTTGGAGCCCGGGGCAAGAGTGGTCTTGACCCACGGCTTGCGGGTCAGGCCCTTCTCCACCGCCTTCTTGGCCACCAGGGCGGCGGCGACCATGACGTACGGGTTGGAGGTGTTGGTGCAGGAAGTGATGGCCGCGACCGTGACCGCACCGTGGTCGAGGGTGTAGGTGGTGCCGTCGGGGGCGGTGACCTGGACCGGGTTGGAGGGGGCGCCGTTCGGGGCGACCGCCGGGGAGTCGGAGGCCGGGAAGGACTCCTTGCCCGCCTCGTCCACCACGTCCACGTAGTTGAGGACGTCCGACTTGAACTGCTGGGCGGCGTTGGCGAGGACGATGCGGTCCTGCGGGCGCTTCGGGCCGGCGATCGACGGGACGACCGTCGACAGGTCCAGCTCCAGCTTCTCGGAGAAGTCGGGCTCGGCCTTCGGGTCGAGCCAGAGACCCTGCTCCTTGGCGTACGCCTCGACCAGCGCGACCTGCTGGTCGCTGCGGCCGGTCAGACGCAGGTAGTTGAGGGTCTCGTCGTCGATCGGGAAGATCGCGGCGGTGGAGCCGAACTCCGGCGACATGTTGCCGATGGTGGCGCGGTTGGCGAGCGAGGTGGCGGCGACGCCCTCGCCGTAGAACTCCACGAACTTGCCGACGACGCCGTGCGCCCGCAGCATCTCGGTGATGGTGAGCACGAGGTCGGTGGCGGTGGTGCCGGGCCGCAGCTCACCGGTCAGCTTGAAGCCGACGACGCGCGGGATGAGCATGGAGACGGGCTGGCCGAGCATGGCGGCCTCGGCCTCGATGCCGCCGACGCCCCAGCCGAGCACGCCGAGGCCGTTGACCATCGTGGTGTGCGAGTCGGTGCCGACCAGGGTGTCCGGGTAGGCCTTGCCGTCGCGCACCATCACCACGCGGGCCAGGTGCTCGATGTTCACCTGGTGAACGATGCCGGTGCCGGGCGGGACGACCTTGAACTCGTCGAACGCGGTCTGGCCCCAGCGCAGGAACTGGTAGCGCTCCTTGTTGCGCCCGTACTCCAGGTCGACGTTCGCCTTGAAGGCGTCGTTGGTGCCGAACTTGTCGGCGATGACGGAGTGGTCGATGACCAGCTCGGCCGGGGCCAGCGGGTTGATCTTGGCGGGGTCGCCGCCCAGTTCCTTCACGGCCTCACGCATGGTGGCGAGGTCCACGACGCACGGGACGCCGGTGAAGTCCTGCATGATCACACGGGCCGGGGTGAACTGGATCTCCTGCGACGGCTGGGCCTTCGAGTCCCAGCTGCCGAGGGCGCGGATGTGGTCGGCGGTGATGTTCGCGCCGTCCTCGGTGCGGAGCAGGTTCTCCAGCAGGACCTTGAGGCTGTACGGCAGGCGGGCCGAGCCCTCCACCTTGTCCAGCCGGAAAATCTCGTACGACTCGTCGCCCACCTGCAGTGTGCTGCGGGCGTCGAAGCTGTTCGCCGACACGACAGTCTCCTTCATTGATGTGCGCGTATCACCACGATCCTGCCGCCACGGCCACGGGGCCGATCCGCTAAGGTAAGCCTTAGTTAGGTAACCCTTACCCGGAGTGGCGACTGTGGTGCCCTCGGCGGATATCTCGATGTCGAGATAACTCTAGTACATGGGGCCCGGATGGTCATGCCCGGACCGGGCCATCTCGGACCACTCCATGCGCACGGCCGTTCGAAGCCGACACGCGTGCGCGACATAGCGGGATATCTAATGATTTGTCACCCCCGTCTGGTTACCCTGAACTCGCCGCATCTCCCGTGGCATCAGGGGACACTGACGTCCCATCACCCTGGTGGACCCCCCAGCGGGTGCCATCTCATATCTGAGATAACCTCAACCTCATGGCAGACGATTACCTCGTACGCATCGGCAAGCTCATCCGTGACGCCCGGCAACACCGCGGCTGGACACAGGCACAGCTCGCGGAGGCACTCGGCACCAGCCAGAGCGCCGTCAACCGGATCGAGCGCGGGAACCAGAACATCAGCCTTGAGATGATCGCCCGAATCGGCGAAGCCCTGGACAGCGAGATCGTGTCGCTGGGTTACGCGGGCCCCATGCATCTCCGGGTGGTCGGAGGCCGTCGCCTGTCCGGCGCCATCGACGTGAAGACCAGCAAGAACGCCTGTGTGGCCCTGCTGTGCGCCACCCTGCTGAACAAGGGCCGCACGGTGCTGCGCCGGGTCGCCCGTATCGAAGAGGTGTACCGCCTGCTGGAGGTGCTCAGCTCCATCGGCGTCCGCACCCGCTGGATCAACGACGGGGTCGACCTGGAGATCGCGCCCCCCGCCGAGCTGGAACTTGAGGCCATCGACGCGGCGGCGGCCGTCCGCACGCGCTCCATCATCATGTTCCTCGGCCCGCTGCTGCACCGCATGGACGCCTTCAAGCTGCCCTACGCCGGCGGCTGCGACCTCGGCACCCGCACCATCGAACCGCACATGATCGCGCTACGCCGGTTCGGTCTGGAGGTCGCCGCCACCGAGGGGCAGTACCACGCCACGGTGGACCGGTCCGTGCGTCCCGCCCGCCCGATCGTCCTGACCGAGCGCGGCGACACGGTCACCGAGAACGCGCTGCTCGCCGCCGCCCGCTACGACGGCGTCACCACGATCCGCAACGCCTCCTCCAACTACATGGTCCAGGACCTGTGCTTCTTCCTGGAGGCACTCGGTGTGCGGGTCGAGGGCATCGGCACCACCACGCTGACCGTGTACGGCGTGCCCACCATCGACGTCGACGTCGACTACTCGCCCTCCGAAGACCCGGTCGAGGCGATGAGCCTGCTGGCCGCCGCCGTGGTCACCGAGTCGGAACTGACCGTGCGCCGGGTGCCGATCGAGTTCCTGGAGATCGAACTCGCGGTCCTGGAGGAGATGGGCCTCGACCACGACCGCACCACCGAGTACGTCGCCGACAACGGGCGTACCCGGCTGGTGGACCTGACCGTGCGGCCCTCCAAACTGGAGGCGCCGATCGACAAGATCCACCCGATGCCGTTCCCCGGCCTGAACATCGACAACGTGCCCTTCTTCGCGGCCATCGCGGCGGTCGCCCAGGGCAAGACACTGATCCACGACTGGGTCTACGACAACCGCGCGATCTACCTGACGGACCTCAACCGCCTGGGCGGCCGGCTGCAACTCCTCGACCCGCACCGCGTCCTGGTCGAGGGCCCCACCCGCTGGCGCGCCGCCGAGATGATGTGCCCGCCCGCCCTGCGCCCCGCCGTGGTCGTCCTGCTCGCGATGATGGCCGCCGAGGGCACGTCGGTGCTGCGCAACGTCTACGTCATCAACCGCGGCTACGAGGACCTCGCCGAACGCCTCAACTCGATCGGCGCCCAGATCGAGATCTTCCGGGACATCTGAAAGCCTCCAGGAAAAGCGCCGTCACCGTCCCTGTTGACCTGCATGAATGCGAGGCGGGAAGGGAGGTGGCGGCACCTCTGGGACGTTTCTGGGACTTTTGACCGGAGCCGGGCTTACCCCGGTCGTCCGGTGCCCGGTCATCGCGTCGACCGGCCCGGATGGCGGTCGACGAAACGCGCCTTGCAAGAATTCCGACCGCTCCCTCCGTCAGGCCGCCGCCCCTACCAGGGCCCGTCGGGTGAGAGAAGTTCTGCGGCGTTGTTTGCCGTGCGAGTGGCGTCCTTGGGCAGGAAGCAGCTCGGGCGGCCGCTCCGAGTAAGGTCGTGTCCCGCCGGGTGGTGTAAGCGATCACGCGCCTCGCCCCCGGAACCTGGCTTGCGAGGATCTCTCCGTTGGGCTCGGCACGCGAAGCGGCCCGGTCAGGCGCCGGGAGCGCCCCGGTCGTTCGAAGTTCCCGCGGTGGCCTGCGAGTTCCGGTCCCTTGATCGGCTACACCACTGGGCGGGACGCCATCCCAAGTAACGGCGAGTTCATCGCGGGTGTGAGTGGCCGCCACGAACACCAGTGACTTGGCGCGCTGTTCCTCCTGACGATGCCGGTCGGGGCTGGTGAGCCGACGGCCCAGCTTGGACTGACCACCGGGATGGAGGTGCGCCTCCGGGTTCTCGACGATCAGCAGGTCTCCGGGACCGGTGAAAAGACCGGCGTCGATCACCGGCAAGGCGTAGGAGAAGCCGAAGCCCATGTTGGCCGGGCGGATCGGCTCGCTCAGCAGTCCCGGTGCCTGGAAACGGACGGTGCTCGCCGTGATGCCTGGCGGCCACTGCGCAGTGATCTTGATGGGACGGATGATGTCGGAGGCCCAGGTCTCCACCTGTGTGCGCAAGGTCGTGACGTTGTGGGTGTTCCGGGTCGTCGGATGAGCGGCGCTGAGGCGGGCCGCCGACTGCCGGGCCGCGGGGCTGATCGTAGGATGCTTCCGGCCCCCGTCCGTGCCCGACGGCATCTCGCGGTTGCGTCTGACGGCCCGGGCGGACCTGACGGACGAGCAGATCGCGGCGGCGGTCGAGGCCATCGTGCGGGCGGCCCCGGCGGGCTGATACACGAAGACACTGATCGTTGAGGACTCTGTACGGCGTCCGGACGGACATCGATCATGCGAGCAGCGACGCGGTGACTTGCTCATGGGGCAAGCTCATCGTCACGCCCCTCCTGGTTTCCTGACGGCAGCCATCGCCCCGGCGCCCCACGAAAGGACGCATGCACGTGCTCGACCCCTCGGACCCGGCCTTCGCACGCGACCCGTATCCGTACTACGCACGCCTGCGGGCGCAGGGCCCTGCGACCCGGGTCGCGCTGGCCAACGGCTCGTACGCCTGGCTCGTCACCGGCTACGAACACACTCGTGCGGTGCTCGCCGACCCCCGCTTCTCGAACGTGCCGCCGCAGGCAGCCGGCCGGCCCAAGCCCGACTCGCCGGCGCAGCGTGCCCGGGCCTGTCTCGCCCGGCACATGCTCAACTCCGACGCCCCCGACCACACCCGGCTGCGGCGGTTGGCGTCGGCCGCCTTCGCTCCGCGCCGCGTCAACGCCCTGGGGCCGCGGATCGAGAAGCTCGCCGACGGGCTTGTCACGGAGCTGGCGATGCGGCTGGAGCGGGACGGCCGCCCGGTAGACCTGGTGGACGCGTTCGCCTTCCCCCTGCCGGTGCTGGTGATCGGTGAGGTGCTGGGGGTGCCGGAGGACGACCGGGACGATCTGAGGAAGTGGACCTACTGTGTCGGCTCACCCGCAAACGCCTTGCCGGCCAGCGCGGTCGACGAGGCGTGGACACGGCTCCACGCCTACTTCACGGGCCTGATAGGCCAGAAGCGGCGGGAACCGGGAAAGGATCTGTTCAGCGCGCTCGTGCACGACACGGCCGAGGGCGGGCTCGACGACGGCGAGCTGCTTGCCATGGCGTTCCTGCTGCTGTTCGCGGGCTACGAGACCACGATGAACCTGCTGGCGTCGGCGACGCTGCTGCTGCTCACGCACCCGGGCGAACTTGCCGCCGCACGCCGGGATCCGGGGCGTTGGCAGGCCGTGGTGGAGGAGGCGCTGCGGCATGCCAGCCCCCTGGAAGCCACGACATGGCGGCGTACGACGCAGGAGGTGGACCTCGGCGGGGGCACGGTCATCCCGGCCGGCGCCTCGGTCCTCGGCGTACTCGCTGCGGCGAACCGCGACCCGGCGCACTTTCCCAAGCCGGACGCCTTCCGGCCCGACCGCTATCTGCCCTCGGCGGACGGGACCCGCGCCGCGCCGCACACGGCCTTCGGGCACGGCCCGCACTTCTGCGTCGGCTCGCGGCTCGCGCGTCTGGAGGCCGTCGTGGCGCTGCCGCTCCTCTTCGACGCCCTTCCCGGCCTCCGGCTCGCCGGGGACCCGACGGACTTCCCCTATCGTCCCGGCCTGCTGGTCCGCGGTCCTCGCCGCCTTCCCGTCAGGCTGCCTTGAGGAGGGGACTCCCAGGTCCTGCCGTGCCGAGGACAGGTGTCCCTCCGGACCACGGACGGTCAGGGAATCGTCTCGGCGCTGGTGGCCGGCGACGCCCGCGGACGCGTGGTGGTGGTCCTGCCCGCCGTCGAGGAGCGAGGGCGATGTCCTCGACGAGGGCGCCCTGATCGCCGAGATCTCCTGAGGGCTCTCCTCCGCATCCGGCCCGCCCGTCCCCGCCCCGGAACGCAGCGGGGCGGGGCGGGGCCGGTGCCGCCTTCGGTCGGGCGCCCACCACGCAGAAGGTCTGGAACAGCGCGTCGACAGCTGCGGTGGCCGCGGGGCCCTCACCCCGCGTTCGCGTAGCGGCTGGCGGGGCGCGGAAGGCGCAGATGGCCGCGGAGGGTGGTGCTGTCGTACGCGGTGCGGAAGGCGCCGCGGCGCTGCAGTTCGGGGACCAAGTCACGGGTGATCGCCGTCAGATCGTGCGGGAGGACGGCCGGGCGCAGCCGGAAGCCGTCCAGTCCGGCGGCGCGCCAGTCGAGCAGCAGGTCGGCCAGTTCGCCGGGCGTGCCGGTGAAGATCTCGGCGTCGGAGCGGAGTTCCGCGCCGGCCCGCTCGTCCAGGCGGGCCAGTCGGCGGGCGGCGACGCCCGGCCGTTCGTCGAGCAGGACGAGGAGGTCGGCGAAGGTCCGCAGCGGGCGCTCGGCCAGGTCGCGGCCGGACTGCCGGACCGCCGCGTCCACCTGGGCGAGGATCGCCGCCGCGCCCGCCCGGTCGTGCGGGGTGACGGCGACGGCGTCGGAGGCGGCGGCCGCGAACTCGTACGGTGTGGAGGCGTGGGCGAGGCTGACCACGGGCGGCTGGCCCTGGGGGCTGCGCGGGGTGATCGAGGGGCCCCTGACGCTGAAGTACCGGCCCTGGAAGTCGATGTGGTGGACCTTGTCGCGGTCGAGGAAGCGGCCGGTCGCCGCGTCCCGTATCTCGGCGTCGTCCTCCCAGCTGTCCCACAGCCGCCGCACCGCCTCCACCACATCGGTGGCCTCGGCGAACAGGTCGCGCAGCCGGGCGGCGATCCGCTCCGGGTCGGTGATGTCCTCGTCGGTGAGCTGAGGCGTGGTGCGGCGGCCGAAGAGGCCGGCGTCGGCCGCGCGGGACGCTATCTGCGGGCGCCAGCCGGCCCGGCCCCGGCCGGCGTGGTCGAGGGTGGCGATGCCGATGGCCAGGTGGAACGGCTCGGTGTGGGTGACGTTCGCGGTCGGGACCAGGCCGATGCGGGTGGTGAGCGGGGCCAGGTAAGAGGCGAGCAGCACCGCGTCGACCGCGCCCCTGACCTGGTCGGTGCGGTCGTCGGGGCGGTGGAAGGCGGCGGACTGGAGGCCGAGGCCGTCCTCCAGGGTGACGAAGTCGAGCAGTCCCCGTTCGGCCTCCGCGACCAGGCCGGCCCAGTGGCCGGCGGTGAGCAGTTCGGCGGGGCGGGCGCCGTCCTCGCGCCAGGCCGCGGGGTGCCAGCCGGCGCCGTCGAGGGCGACGGCGAGGTGCAGCGGGCCGCCGGGGGCGCCGGTCGTGCCGGTCATACGGAGGTCTCCTTCAGGTCGTGCGCGTCGTGTTCGCCGTGTTCGCCGTGTTCGTCAGGGCGGCCACGCCGGCCGCCGGGGGCGCCGGTCATGCCGGTCATACGGAGGTCTCCTTCAGGTCGTGCGCGTCGTGTTCGCCGTGTGTGCCGTGTTCGCCGTGTTCGTCAGGGCGGCCGCGCCGGCCGCCGCCCCAGGAGGCCGGGCGGGGGGCGTCGGAGAGGCCGAGGTGGTCGCGGAGGGTGGTGCCGGTGTAGTCGGCGCGGTGGACGCCCTTCTCCTGGAGCAGCGGCACCACCCGGTCCACGAAGTCGTCCAGGCCGCCCGGCGTGAGGTGCGGGACGAGGACGAAGCCGTCGGCGCCGTCGGTCTGGACGTAGTGGTCGATGGCGTCGGCGACCGTGCAGGGGCTGCCGGTGAAGGTGGGGCGGCCGCCGACCTCGATGACCAGTTCCCGGATGGACAGGCCGCGTTCCTCGGCGAGTTCGCGCCACTTGCGGGCGGTCTCGGCGCGGCCCTTGCGGAACACGGAGTGCCCCTTGAGGAAGTGCGCGTCGTCCTCGGGCTCGATGTCGGGCAGCGGACCGTCGGGGTCGTATCCGGACAGGTCGCGGCCCCAGACGGCCTCCAGATGGGCGATCGCGGTCTGCGGGCTCACCAGCTCCCGGCTGATCTCGTCGGCATAGGCGGCGGCCTCTTCGTCGGTATCGGCCACGACCGCGTTGGCGGTGGGGAGGATCAGCAGGTCCTCGGGGCGGCGGCCGTAGCGGGGCAGGCGGCGTTTCACGTCCCGGTAGAAGGCGCGGGCGGCGTCGAGCCGGTTGTGCTTGCTGAAGATGACCTCGGCGTCGGAGGCGGCGAACTCGCGGCCCGCGTCGGACTCGCCGGACTGGATGACCACCGGGTGGCCCTGGGGCCCGCCCGGGGTGCTGAACCGGCCTGATATGTCGAAGTGCCGGCCCCGATGGGCGAATCGGCCGGCCCCGGCCCGTACGTACTCCCCCGACGCCGCGTCGGCCCGCAGGTCGCCGTCGGCCCAGCTGTCCCACAACTCCCGTGCCGTGGCGAAAAATTCGGCGGCGCGCGTGTAGCGGTCGGCCTCGGGGAGGAAGCCGCCCCGACGGAAGTTCTCGCCGGTGAAGGCGTCGTAGCTGGTGACCACGTTCCAGGCGGCCCGCCCGCCGCTGAGCCGGTCCAGGGTGGCGAAGCGGCGCGCCACCTCGTACGGCTCGTTGAAGGTGGCGTTGACCGTGGCGGCCAGGCCCAGGTGCGTGGTGACGGCGGCCAGGGCGCTGAGCACGGTCAGGTTCTCGGGGCGGCCCGCGATGTCCAGGTCGTAGACCTTCCCCTTGTGCTCGCGCAGCCGCAGTCCCTCGGCGAGGAAGAAGAAGTCGAACCGGCCGCGTTCGACGGTCTGCGCGAGCCGGACGAACGAGTCGATGGCGATCTGGCTCTCGGAGCGCGGGTCCGACCAGACGGTCACATTGTGGATGCCGGGCAACTGGGCCGCGAGGTGCACCTGTTTCTGACGGGTTGCGGGCACGGTGCGTCTCCTCCTGCGAAGTCCGGTCGAGGTCACGGGCGTTGGGATGGACCGGGGGTGGTGGTCCGAGCCTGCACGGGCCGGCCGTCCGCTGCACAGTCCGGCCGGCCGCGCTTCACGAGGTGTTCATGCGCCCGCGACAGAAGCCTGCGCGCCGGGGGCGGGGGCCGCCGCGGGGGTGACGTGGGGGGCCGGGGAGACGAACCGCACGGTGTTGTCGAAGGCGACGCCGTGGCTCTTCACGTCGATGGCGATGCGGTCGCCGTCGGCGATCCGGAAGCCGTCGTGGAAACTCGCCTCGTCGGCGCCCAGCAGCACGTAGTTGACCAGTCCCGGCCGCCGCACCGCGGGGTACGTGAACAGATGGTCGGCCATGTCCTGCACCCGGTGGTAGAGCGCGTCGGCGCCGCAGTCGAAGCCGCCCTCCCAGGCGGTCGCGCCGTCCCGGACGATGGTGACCCGCCCGGTCACCGTGCGCGGCGGCGGGCCGAGGAACAGCCACGGGGTGAGCGCGGTGTCGCACAGCTTGCAGTACGGGTTGTAGCCGGGGTCCTGGCGGTGCAGGCCGATGTCGCACAGGTCGTTGCCGAAGGTGTAGCCCGCGTAGTGCGGGGTGCCGTCGGCGTCGTTGACGTAGACGAGGGCGACCTCCGGCTCCTCGATGAGGGCGACCGGCCGCGCGGGCACGGTCAGGTCCTCGCCCGGCAGCCGCACCCAGTCGCCGAAGCCCTTGAAGAACCACTTGGGCGGGGTGAACTCGCCGTCCGCCGGGGCGGTCTGGCCGCCCCACTTCTTCTTGTGCGTGCCCATGAAGCCGCTCAGCAGCGCCTTGCCGGACGCGGCCGGCAGCAGCGGGGGCAGCAGCCGCAGTCCGGGGTCGCCGGCGGTGACGACGACGCTCTCCGCGCCCTCGGTGAGGGCCGCGCGCAGGGCCGGCTCCGAGCCGTCGGTGGCGATGAAGGCGGCGGCCACCGCGCCGTCCCCGACCCGGTGGAGGGTCTGCCGCGCGCCGGCCTCGGGGCGGCCGAAGCCGACATGGCGGGCGCCGCCGTACTCGGCCTCGAAGAGGACGGGGAGATGAGGGCTGGACATGGATGACTCCTTCGTCGCGTCGGTGTGTTCGGGCGTTCAGGGGTGCGGGGCGGGGTCCGCGGGCGCGTCGGCTCCCGTGAGGTCGGCCAGGACCTCGCCGAGGCGGTCCACGGACGCGCGGATCCACGGCAGGGCGAGGGGGTCCGCGGCCGTCAGGGCGGCGGTGCGCCGCTCGTTGGTGTCGCCGTAGAGGCGGCTGGTCGCCACCCGGATCCGCAGCGGGCGCCCCGGCTCCCCGAAGGCGCTCGCGGGCAGGACGCCGACCCCGTGGCGGTCGAGCAGCAGCCCGGCCAGGGCGTCACCGTCGCGCACGCCGTGCGCGCGGGCCAGGCGGTCGCGCACGGGCTCGAAGTCCGGGTAGAGGTAGCAGGTCGCGGCGACCGGCGCCGTCCGCGCGCAGGCGGCGGCGAAACGGTCGGCGACCGCGCGCACCACCCGCTCGTGCAGCCGCCGGCTCGCCGCGACCCGCTCCAGGACCTCGGGCGGCTCTGCGAAGGCGTACGCGGCCGCCGTCTGCACCGGCGCCGGCGGGCTGGACCAGATCTGGCTGGCGACGGCGACGAGCCGGGTGTGCAGGTCGCGCCCCAGCTCGCCGTCCGGCAGCCGGGCCACGCCGGTGCGCCAGCCGCCGAGCGCCAGGTTCTTGGTCAGCCCGGTGGTGACGACGGTCCGCTCGGGTGCGTGCACGGCCGGGGAGACGGCCGGCGCGGCGGTGTCGTACACCAGGTCGCCGTAGATCTCGTCGGAGACGATGACGAGGTCCAGGTCGCGGGCGGCGTGGGCCAGTCGCCGCAGGGTGCCGTCCGACGCGATGGTGCCGGTCGGGTTGTCGGGCACGGTGACGACCACGGCGCGGGGGGTGCGCCCGGCGGCGCGGGCGTCGGCGACCGCCTCGCGCAGCCGGTCCGGGTCGGGCACGCCGCCCTCACCGGGCAGGATCGGTACGGGCAGGGGGTGCGCCCCGGCGAGACGGGCCTGGGCGGCGTAGCTGACCCAGCTCGGGACCGGCACGACCACATCGCCGCCGAGGGCGAGGAGCAGGGCGAACAGCAGCGACTTGCTGCCCGGCCCCGCCACCACCCGCCCGGGCTCGGTGTCCAGCCCGCGCCGCCCCCAGTACCCGGCGGCCGCGCTGCGCAGGGCGGGGCTCCCGGCCACGGGGCCGTACGCGTTCTCCCCGGCCGCGGCACCGAGTCGCGCCACCAGCTCGGGCAGCACCGGCAGCCCGATCTCTCCGCTCGCCAGCGACAGCACCCGTTCCCCGGCCTCCCGCCGCCGGGCCAGTACGGCGTCGGCGGCCAGCGTCGCCGACATGGGGACCGGTGCGAGGTGGGGCATGACGGCTCCAGAGGGTGAGGTGCGGTCGGTCGGCAGGTGTGGCACGGCCGTCGGGGAGGGCGGCCGGGCCGCGATCAGGTGGTGGTCGCCGGCACGTCGGCGAACCGGGCCCGGAGTTCGGCCTTGCGGATCTTGCCGGTGAGGGTCTTGGGAAGGACGGGGACCCGTTCCAGGCGGTCCGGGAGGAAGCGGGGGTCGTGGCCTGCCCCGGTGATCCGGGCGCGGACGTCTTCGAGGGTGGGGCCTGCGCCGTCGCGGCCGACCACGATGGCGACGATCCCGCCGCCGGAGCCCCCGGAACCCCCGGAGCCTTCCGTGCTTTCGGCGTTCCCCGCTCCCCCGCCGCCCGTCGGTTCGAGGCCGACCAGGGCCGCTTCGACGGCCTCGGGGTGGCTGCCGATCAGCGCCTCCAGCTCCGCCACCGGGGCCACCCGCCCGTCGCGCACGATCGCGTCGCGGGCCCGCCCGAGGATGCGGATACCGCCGCGCCCGTCGTCCCGGGCGAGGTCGCCGGTGTCGAACCAACCGTCGGCGTCGAGTTCGGCCGCGAACGCCTCCGGGCGCCGAAGGTACCCGAGCGCCAGCGACGCCCCGCGCACCTTCAGCCGGCCCACGCCCTCGCCCCCGGCGGCGCCGGACGTCTCGATCCGGACCTCCATGGCGTCGATCGCGCGGCCGTTGCTGCGCGCCGCCCAGCCCTCGGGGTCCTCGGGCCGGGTGGTGGTCACGGGGCCGTTCTCGGACATGCCCCACAGCGAGTGGGCGCGGGCGCCCAGCGTCGTGGACACCTCGTCGGCCAGCTCCGGCAGGACCGGTGCCGAGCCGATCACCACGTGCCGCAGAGTGCGGGTGTCGCGCGGCCGGGCCCGCTGCGACGCGGCGACGTCCGCGAGGGTGGCGGGCGGCCCGTACAGCAGGGTGGCGCCGTAGCGTTCCACCAGGTCGAGCAGGGCCTCGTTGCGGCGTACGTCCTGGAAGGCGACGGTGCCGCCCAGCAGGACCGAGCCGAGGACGCCCTGCGCGAACCCGGAGTAGTGCACCAGCGGCGTCGAGACGGCTGCCACCCAGTCGTCGCCGGCGCCGAACGCGTCGACGTAGCCGCGGACGGCCGAGTGGACGGTGTTCGGGCTGTGCACGACGCCCTTGGACAGGCCGGTGGTGCCGGAGGTGAACAGCACCACGAAGGGGTCGTCGGCCCCGGCCGCCAGGCCGTCCAGCCGGGCGGCGGCGCCCTTGCTCGTCTCCCGCTCCACCGCCACGAAGTGCTCGTGGAAGCCGAGCGCACCCTCGGGCACGGGACCGTCGGCCACCAGGACATGGGCGAGCGCGGGCAGTTCGTCCCGGAGCCGGACGGCGGCCTTTGCCGACGGCTCGCCCGCCGCGCCGGGCAGGGTGACGTACACCCGCGCGCCGGTGAGCGCGAGGCGGTGGCGCAGCTCCTCCCCGGCGCACAGCGGCGAGATGGGGACGATGACCGCGCCGACCCGGAGGCAGCCGAAGATCAGCGGCACCATCTCCCAGCGGTTGGGGAGCTGCACGGCGACGAAGTCACCGCGTTCGACTCCCAGTTCGAGCAGGGCCAGGGCGAACCGGTCGGTGAGGCGGTCCAGTTCGGCGTAGTCGAGTGTGTCGGTGCGGGACTCGGCGACGCGCCGGCCCGCGACGGCCGTCCGGTGCGGGTTGAGCCGGGCCTGGCGGTGCAGGTCGTCCAGGAAGGTCTCGTCCCGCCACCAGCCGCGCAGCCGGTACTTTGCGGCGCGCTCCGCGGGCACCCGGTACGCGGCCTCCTTCGATGCGGGCGCCGGCCGTTCGGCGGCGGCGGCGCTCATCGCAGGTCCTTGCGGCGGGCGGCGAGCAGTTCGGGCAGCGGGTTGCCCGCGCGGGCGGAGGCGATCTCCAGCAGGTCGCGGGTGTTGTGCCGGACCCGGTCGCTGACCCAGTCGAACACCCATGCCTTGCGGGCCTCGGCCGGCAGGTCGAAGGGGACGACGCGGGTGACGGCCAGCGCGGCGGACGCGGCGCCGCCGATGTTGGCGATGACACCGGGCACCAGCGCGGCGCCGGAGGCGGCCACCTTCTCCTTGGCGGCGGCGCTGGAGGCGAGGTTGGCGCCCTCGACGACCAGCCCGGCCCGCAGGCGGTGGGTGTTCTCGGCGGTCAGCGCGTGCTTCTGCGCGGCCAGCACGAGGATGTCCGCGTCCACGTCCAGCCAGGCGTCGGGCTCCCCGGAGAGGGTCACACCGTCCGGCAGCCGGGTGCGGTCGATGCGTCCGAACCGGTCGGTGATGGCGGTCAGTTCGGCCACCGGAAGCCGGTCCGCGCCGATGGTGCCCTCGACGTCGGCGACGGCGACGACGGTGTGCCCGCGGTCCTCGAGGAACCGCGCCACCGCCCGGCCCACCGCGCCGAAGCCCTGCACCACGACCCGCGCGGCTCCGGTGCGGCCGCTCGCCTCCAGCGCGGTGAGGGCGGCCACGCCGACGCCGTGTCCGGTGGCGTCGATCAGCGGCTCGTAGTACGTACGCCAGTCGATCGGCATGTCGGGGGCGCCGAGGCGGTAGCGGGGGTCGTAGCCGGCCTCGTCGAAGAAGACGGCCCGGTCGGCGGGGGTGACGCCCATGTCGATGCCGAGGTGGATGCCGCCGTGCAGGAGCGGCTTCACGGTGCGGCCGAAGGTGCGGAAGGTGGTCTCCCGGTCGGTGCCGTCGGAGACGATCCCGGCCTTGGCGCCGCCGATGCGCAGCCCGGCCAGAGTGAACTTCTCGGTCATGTCGCGGGCCAGTCCGGCGACTTCCCCCTCGGTGACGCCGGGGGTCATCCGGGTGCCGCCCATCGCCAGGCCGTCGACGAGCGTGTCGACGACCACCCAGCCCGTGAGGGTGCCGCCGCTGCCATGGAGGTGGACGGTGAGGGCGGGGTCCTGCGGGTCTTCCGATGCGCTCATGGCGTACTCCTCGGGTCCGGTGCGGAAGGGGGGAAGGGGTGTGTCGCATGCGCCCGGCGGGGGCGGTCGCGGCGCGGGGTCACCGGTACAGCTCGGTGAAGCCCCGCAGGATCTCCAGGCCGTCCCTGCGGAACTCCAGATGGGCCTGGGAGCCGAGGATGCGGCCGTCGTCGGAGCGCAGGAACTCCACGGGTGCCTGCGCGGAGCGGCCGATGGCGCGGTAGCCCGGCGGGGCCTCCTGGAGGTAGAGGGTGTGCCGGTGGAACACGGTGACCGTCGGTTTGACGTGGCTGAACAGCGGTTCCGCGGTGTCGACCTGCGCCTCGTGGCCGCCGACCCGCTGCGGCCCCTCGGCGAGCCGGCCGCCGGCGGCGACGGCGAGGATCTGCATGCCGCCGCAGATGCCGAAGACGGGTACGTCGGCGTGGCTGACGAGGTCGATCAGCGGCCGGTAGTAGGCCCGGTCGTAGGCGCGCACCTTCGTGCCGCTGAGCACGATCGCCTGGTAGCGCCCGTTCAGCCGGGCGGGTACGGACGCGGCGTCGACGGTCTCGGTGAGCGAGCCCAACTGCTCGAATCTGCCGCGCAGTTGCGGTAGGGAGAGGGTGCCGTTGTTGACGACCAGGACACGGGGCTGCGTCATGCGCTCGCTCCTGCGGGGTGGGTCGGGGCGGGCGCGGCGGTGATGAGCGTGCCGGTGCGGCCGGCCAGCAGCGGGGTGACGGCGGCGCTGCCGATGACGACCCGCGCCACACCCCCGTCCAGGGCCTCGCCGGCGGCCCGCAGCTTCTTGCGCATGCCGCCCTTGGCGCCGCCGTCACGGAAGGCGGCCGCCTCGCGGGCGCTGATCCGGCGCACCGGCCGGTCGTCGATCAGCAGGTGGCCGACATCGGTGACCAGGACGAGGTCGGTGGCGCCGACGGCGGCGGCGATCGCGGCGGCGGCCCGGTCGGCGTCGGTGTTGACCTCCCGGCCGACCGCGTTGCGGGCGAGCGGGGTGACCACATGGGCGTGGCCGGGCCGCAGGTCCTTCAGGGGCGCCGGGTCGACGCCGGTGATGGGTCCGACGAGGTTCTCGAGTTCGACCAGTTCCTTCTCCCGCCACCACCAGCGCTCGCCCTCGCCCGCGTTGACCAGGCCATCGCTGCCGACGAGCCGTTCGCCGGTGATGCCGCGGTCCGCGAGCCGCCCGAGGACGTCCTCGGCGAGCCCGGCGCTGACGGTCTTGATGTCCTCGATGACCTCGGGTGTGGTCCAGCGGCTCTGGTTGCCGTAGCGGTCGCGCAGGATCGCGGAGGGTTCGCCGTAGTGGGGGCGGAGCCGCTTGAGCGGCTTGGACCAGCCGTGCACGAGGATCAGCGGGTGGCTGCGCCCGTGCCGGGCCAGGTCGTCCCACCAGCGGCCGTCGAGGTCGTCCAGGCAGCTTCCGCCGAGTTTCACCACCGTGGGGACGGTGTCACGGGCGCTCATGCCGGCACCACCGGCTGCTGTGTCAGCCCCGTCTCCTCCGGCAGGCCGAACCGCAGGTTGGCGGCCTGCACGGCCTGTCCGGCGGCGCCCTTGACGAGGTTGTCGAGGGCGGCGAGCACCACGATCCGGCCGCCGTCCTCGTCGTACAGGGCGGTCACATCGGCGTAGTTGGAGCCGAGAACGGCCTGCGGGTCGGGCACCGGGATCAGTGTCTCCTCGTGCCGCCGCACCCGCACGAAGGGCTTGCCGCGGTAGAAGCGCAGATAGGCCCGCGCCAGCTCCCGCTGGTCGATCGCCGCGTCGGTGAAGACGTAGGAGGAGGTGAGCAGTCCGCGTACGTGGGAGACGCCGTACGCCGACATGGACAGGTTGCCGACGGCGCCGGGGCGGCCGCGCTCCAGGAAGTCGGCGACCTCCGCGGCGTGCCGGTGCCCGGTCGGGGAGTACGGGGCGATGGCCCCGGCGCGGAAGGGGTGCAGGTCGGAGGTGCGCAGTTGCAGCCCGCCGCCGCTGGAGCCGCTCTTGCCGTCGACGACCACCGTCTTCAGGTCGAGGCCGAGGCCGAGGGTGAGCGGGGCAAGGCCGAGGGTGATCGCGGTGGCGTAGCAGCCGGGCAGCGAGATCAGCGGGGCGTCCCGCAGCCGGTCTCCGATCAGCTCCGGTACGCCGTAGACGAACCGGTCGGCGAGGTCGGGGCGGCGGCGCACCTTCGGGTACCAGCGGTCGTGCAGTTCCGGGGTGCGGATACGGAAGGCGCCGCTGAGGTCGATGACGGCGGGGACGCGGTCGGCGAGCAGGGCGGCCAGTTCGGCCGAGACGGGTGCCGGGGTGGCCAGGAAGAGGACGTCGACCTCGTCGGCGGTCTCCTCGGTGACGGGCCGCACCGTCAGGTGCTGACCGAGGCGCAGTCCGGGGTGGAGTTCGGCGGGGCGCCTGTCGATGCTGGAGGAGCCGCCGAGGAAGGTCAGCTCCAGGTCGGGGTGCTGGGTGACGAGTCGGATGAGTTCGCCGCCGGCGAGCCCGGAGGCGCCGACGACTCCTGCGCGGATCATGCGAGCAGCTCCTGCACGTAGCGGCCGACGGCCGAGGGGATGTCCGCTCCGGTGGCGGCGGCCACCGCCCGGAAGCCGGGCGCGTGGTTGACCTCGTTGACGACGAGGCCGTCAGGGGTGCGGAAGAGGTCGATGCCGTAGATCCCCGGCCCGAGGGCGTCCAGCACGGCGTCGACGGTCTTGAGGATGTCGGGGTCGTGGCCGGCGGCGCGGTTCCTGTTGCCGAGGGCCGCGTTGTTGCGCCAGTCGGTGCCGACGCTCTCGAACTCGGCGGCGCCGACCAGTTCGCGGCCCACGACGAGGCAGCGCACCGAGCCGCCGCCGAGGTACGGCTCCACGAGGCTGGCCTGTTCGAAGGCGTGGGCCAGGTCCTCGACGTAGTCGTAGACCGAGTGGGCGGTGTCGGCGTGCCGGATGAGGGTGACCCGTTTGCCCATGCCGCCGAAGACGGGCTTGAGGACGACGGGCGGCGGCAGTTCGGCGAGCGCCTTGTCGAAGTCCTTGCGGGAGAGCACCAGCCGGTGGTCGGGCACGGGCACGCCGGCGGTGTGCAGCAGGGCCCGCAGGGCGGCCTTGTTCTCGCAGGCGTGGATGGCGCGGGCGGTGTTGAGGGTGGGGACGCCGGCCGCCTCGGCGAGGGTGGCGATCAGTCCGCCGCGGGTGTAGCTGCGGCTGCGGATCAGGACGGTGTCGTAGCCCCGCAGGGCGGGGGCGTCGGGGTGGCCGAGGGCGAGGGACTCGTCGTTGACCCAGTCGAGGCGGAGGCCGAAGGCCGGGGCGGCCTCGATGAGCAGGCGTTCCTCCCAGGCGACACGGTCCGCGACGATGGCCGCGGTGCGGGTGGCGCCCATGTCACTGGCCCCAGTCGCGGAGTTGGACCTCGACCGTCTCCAGCGACAGCCGGCCGTCCTCGACGGCCTCGACGCGCAGGGTCAGGACGCATTCGGGGCAGGAGAGGGTCTCGCCCGCGGTGACCGGGGGCACGGTCAGGTCGGTCTCGCACTCGGGGCAGACGCCGGTCAGGGTGGCGGTGGACATGGGTTCAGCTCCGTGGTGGTGGGAGGGACGGGGGTCAGGCGGGTACGGGGCGGAAGTCGACGGCGGCCTTGCGGATCGCGTCGCGGTCGAGCAGCGGGCGGCCCTCGCGTTCCTGCCGCTTGGCCAGCCAGGGGGTGAAGGCGTCGATGTCGACGTCGAGGCCCGAGTCGGCCAGGGCCCAGCCGACCAGGGCGGCGGTGAGGCGGCTGCGCACCCGCAACTCGCGCCGGTTGCCCACGAGTTCGGCTGGCAGCGTCTCGTATGCCTCGGGGTGGCTGAGCTGGCCGGGCAGCTCGTAGGCGAAGGCGTGCGGGGTGGTCGGCCCGGACTGGAAGGCGTCGCCGAGGCCGGCGCCCCTGAGGGCGAGCCGGGACAGCTCGGTGAGGTGGGTCAGGTCGAAGCGGGTGTCGCCGTGGATGACGCGCAGCGAGGTGAGCAGTTCGGCGAGCGGGGCGTTGCCGCCGCGCTCGCCGATGCCGCCGACGGTCGCGGAGATCCAGCGGGCGCCGGCGCGGACGGCGGCCAGGGAGTTGGCGACGGCCATGCCGAGCATGTTGTGCGAGTGGATCTCGATCTCGGAGCCGTCGATGGCGGCGATGTCCCCGATCACGCTCTCCATCTGCCAGGGGGAGAGAAAGGCGACGGTCTCCGCGAGCCGGAACCGGTCGGCTCCCTCCGCGAACCCGGCCTCGACATAGGGGACGAGCCGCTCCTTGGGGGTGCGGGCGCCGTCCTCTCCGCTGAAGGTGACGTGGAAGCCACGCTCCTTGGCCTGGCTGATCGCCGAACGCGCCAGCGACTGGAGGAACTTGGGGCTGGGCGAGTCGAGCTTGAGCCGCGCGTGCTGCTCGGAGGTGGGGATGGAGTACATGATGTGCCGTACGCCCAGGCGTTCGGCCTCGTCGAGGGCGCGCGCGACCTGGCGGCGGTCGCGGACGACGAGGAGCGTCATACTGCGCTCGGGTCCGACGGCCTCGTGGGTGGCGAGGACGAGGTCGGCGTCCTTGGAGTCCGGTCCGGAGACCATGCCGACCTCGACCAGCTCGACTCCGGTGCGCACCAGCAGGCCGGCGATGGCGGCGGCGTCCTCGGGGCCGAACTCGACGCCGGCCATGTGCGCTGAGTCCCGCAGGGTCGCGTCGGATATGCGGGGCGGCGTCTGCAACGCCTCGGGATTTTCTGCCAATGCCATGTCCTTGTCCTTCACTCCTTGTTCCCGAAATTCCCGAACTTCCCCGAGTTCCCGAAGTTCGGGAACTTTCCCGTGCCCGAAGTTCCCGAGGGAATCCGAAAGGTTCGGCATTCTCGAAAGGGGTCTGTGCTGCGCCCCGCGTGGCGTCGGGCGCCGATCGCTGATCCATATCCTTGGCGGCCCGCACGGAAATCACAACAGCGGTCGTGTCAGGACTGTGTGGTGGAGTGTCAAGGAATGTCAGGAAGGAAATGGAGTGCAAGGCGTGGGTGGCGGGAGCGCCAATTAACGGGCGACCGCGTCCCGTTGATGTGACGCGCGTCCTACGGTGCGGTCATGGATCTCTTCTCGCTGCCCCGGCTGGGGGTTGTCGTGCCGCCGGAGAACCCGACGGCGGAACCCGAGTTCAACCATCTGCTCGGCGCCGGCACGAATGTGTACACCACCCGTTTCCCGGTGACGCCGGGTCTGGATCTCAGGGAGATGCTGGAGACGTACAACGAGGTGTTGCCGGGGCTGCTCGGCAGTTTCGGGGCGCTGCGGCTGGACGCGACCGTGGTGGCGTGCAGCGCCTCGCACTATCTGCTGGGGCCCGACGGCGACCGGGAGTTCTGCGACGAGCTGTCCCGGCGGGCCGGATCGCCGGTCGGGTCCTCCACGCAGGCGATCCTCGCGGCCTGCGCGGCGCTCGGGGTGACCCGCCTGACGCTGGTCTCCCCGTACGAGCCGTGGCTCACCGACGCCTCCCGCGCCTTCTGGGAGGAGGCGGGCCTCAGGGTCGACGGGGTGGTGGCGGTGCCGGCGGCCGACGCGGACGCGGACGGCGGGGCGCGCTACGACCCGTACGCGGTGACGACCGGGGCGATCCTGCGGCGGATACGGGAGCGGGAGCTGCCCGCCGGCACAGCACTGCTGTTCACCGGTACGGGCATGGGCACGCTTGCCGCGCTCACCGAGCTGGCCCGGCGGGAGCCGCGCCGCACGCTGCTGTCGTCGAACCTGGCGTCGGCCTGGTGGGCGCGGCGGGTGGCGGGGGCAACCGGCGCGGTGCGCCACCCGCTGCTGCGGCGGCTGGAGCACGCGCCGGTGTGACGCGGGGCGGCGCGGGCGGCCCGACGGGGGGCCGCCCGCCCGTTCAGCCCGCGGACGTCTCGGGCATGCGCCAGGCGTACCCCATGCGGTAGCCGACGCCCCGGACGGTGATGATCCAGCCGCTGGAGCCGAGTTTCGCCCGGAGGCTGCTGACATGGGTGTCGATGGTACGGCTGGTGTGGCCCCAGTTGCTCCCCCAGACCCGCGCCATCAATTCCTTGCGCGTGACGACCTCTTCGGGGGTGGCGGCCAAGGTGTACAGCAGCTCGAATTCCTTCGACGTGACGCCGACGAGCCGATTGCGCAGGCGTACTTCCCGGCGCCGCGGATCGATCTGCAGATCGTGCAGGGAAATGGTCTCCAAAAGGGCCTGCCGGGGTTGGGAACGGCGCAGTACCGCCTCGATCCGGGCGACCATTTCGCGGAATCCCCAGGTTTTCACCACGCAGTCGTCCGCGCCCGCGTTCAGGACGAGAACGCGCTCCAGTTCGTCGTCGGCGTCGGTGACGGCCATCAGCGCGGTGTCGCCGTTCTTCCGCAGGGACCGGCACAGTTCCAGTCCGTCGATATCGGGTAACTCCAGGGAGAACAGCACCAGATCGGCGTCGCCGCAGCCGCGCAGTGCCTCTTCCCCGGTGCCGGTGCCGCGCGCGGCGAATCCCTGCCGCCGCAGATCGCGCACCATGGCCGCGGCGGCGGCGTCGTCCGGCTCCACCACGAGTACCCGTCTCACGTAGCCCACCCTTTCTCCTCGGTTCTGCGTCAGTGCGGCGCGCCGGTGAGTGCGGCGGCCTGCGGATCCGGTGCGCGGGCCGGCGCGTCCGGGGGCGCGGGGCCCTTGCCGGGCGCGCCGGTCAGACGCTGGTAGACGTAGGCGGCCGAGGCCATGGTCATGTGGTGGTGCCAGCCGGGGAACGAGCGGCCCTCGAAGTCGAGGACGCCGAACCGCCGGCCGAGCGTGGCCACGGCCGTGAGCGCGGTGGCGTGTCCGCGGGCGAGCCGCAGCACCTCCTCCACCCGGTGGTCCATGAGCGTGGTGAGCCAGTACCGGGCCGGCCGCCCCTCCGCATCGGGCCGCTCCAGCGTGCGGTACGGGCGGGCGCCGGCGTCGTCCCCGCCGCCGGGCCCCGGCAGCCCCACCGTGCCCGCGTATGTGTGGACCGGCACCGCCCGCACCCGGCCGTCGGGGGCCTGGCGCAGGAGTACGTGCGTCTGCCGGGCGTGCCGGACCTCCATGAGCGCGCGCACGGTGGTCGCGGCGGGCCTGTGCCGCCCCGCCAGCACCGGCTGGTCGGGGGTGACCTCGCACACCACGTCGGCGCCCTGCCGGGCGAGGCCGGCCAGGACGCCGGCCGCGTCGTCGCAGCGCGTCAGGTCCAGCACCCAGGGCAGGCGCGGGAGGTACGGCTGCGCGGCCGCGCCGGCGGCGTATCCGAAGACATGGTCGACGACCGTGCGCCCCGCCTCGGCGGCGGGGATGCGCGCGCGGCGCATGCGCTCACGGTCCGCGTTCCAGCCACCGCCCAGCACCAGACTCCAGTCGACCGGGTAGCAGTGGCCGCCGGTGACCAGGAAGAGGCCCAGCGCGCGCTGGCAGTTGACGGTGCGTCCGGTCGTCCGGTCGACCCTCCGGTGCACGCCGACCGAGTGCTCGCCGCGCTTGGGGATGATGAGTTCGGCGACGGTCCAGGCGTGCGGCGTCGTGCTCGCGGCCACCCGCCGGGCGAGGCGGCGGCGCACCGGGGTCCAGTCCCACGGGCTGGCGTTGATGAACTGGTGCAGGCCGTGGGCCGCGGCCGGCGGTAAGGACGTCGCCAGCGCCATGCTCCGCGGTGTCTTCTTGCCGGACGCGTGGAGCAGCGCCCACAGGTACGCCTGGGCCCAGCGGCGCTGCTCGGAGCGCTGGAACGCCTGGAACACCTCGTCCATGAAGCTCGGCATACCCGCGCCCTCTCCGGGCACCGCCGCGCTCACCTCACTCGACGACATGTGTCGTCACTCCCCCTCGTTCCCCGCCGCCGTCCGTATCCGGGTGGCTGCATGGCACACACGTACGAGGCGAAAGTACCGTCCGGGCCGGGGTTTGCCCGGTTCGCCGTCCGATTTCGCGAACTCGCGCCCTGACCTGCGAAAAACGCTCTGTCACCGGGCGTGTGCGAAGAGCGCGTGCGGGGGGTCGGGAGCGGCTCTACCAGTACCGGAGCGCTGCTCGGCGGGTCGCAGGGTGAAGTGTCAACAAATCATGAACTTGCGACCACCCGAACCGCGACGGCCCGGCCGACGGGCGAGCGGTGGGTGTGTGGTGGGGTGAGCGGCGGGCGGGCCGGCGGGCGAACGGTCGGTGTGCGGCCGGGCGAACGGTGGGCTTGTGGTCGAGCCAGCGGCGGGCGGGCCAGCGGGCGAACGGTGGGCGTGCGGCCGAGCGAGCGGCGGGCGGGTGGTGGGCGAGCGGCGGACGAACATGGGCGGGTGGTGGGCGGGTGGTGGGTGTGTGCTGGGTGCCGAGTCGGCCCCGGAGGGTGGGCCGTGCGGCCGGCTCTCCGGGGTCGGTCCTCGGGCCTCCGAGGCGTCAGGCGGCCGGGTCCGGGGCGGGTACCGCGTCCTCCGCCGGGGCCACCGGACGGTGCTCCGGGAAGCCCGCCCGGCGGGCGTACAGGACGACCGCGATCACCGGCAGCAGGAGCAGCAGCACCGTCCAGGGGAACGACTCGCTGCCCACCGCGTCCAGCAGGATGCCGCCGACGATGCCGCCGCCCGCCATGGCCACGTTCCAGAGGGTGACGAGCATCGCCTGCGCCGAGTCGGCGTGGTCGCCGCCGGCGTCGCCCACGGCCGTCTGGAGCAGCGTCGGCACACCGCCCCAGCCCAGGCCCCACAGCACCACCGCGACATAGACGAGGGCGGTGCTGTCCGACAGGACGGCCAGCAGCGCGGCCGCCACGGCCACCAGCACGGCGCCGCCGACGGTCAGCCCGCGCAGCCGGCGGTTGATCTGCGCGCCGACGATCCAGATGCTCGCCAGCGAGGCCCCGCCGAAGACGAGCAGCACCAGGCCCGTGCTGCCGCCGAGGCCGATGTCGTCGAGGTAGGTGGCGATGTAGGCGTACAGGATGGTGTGGGCGAGGACGAAGACGAGCGTGACGAAGAGGACCGGGGTGACGCCGGGGATACGCAGGGTGCGCAGCATCCTGGGCCGCTCGCCGCGCGCCTGTCCGGGGAAGTCCGGTACGGCGGCCAGGATCCACCCGAACAGGACCACCGTGAGCGCCGTCATCGACAGGAACGCCACGCGCCAGCCGAGCCAGTCGCCGAGGAAGGTGCCGGCGGGCACGCCCAGGGAGAGGGCGACGGGGATGCCCGCCATGGCCATGGCCATGGCCTTCCCCTGGAGGTGCACGGGGGCCATGCGCCGCGCGTAGCCGGCGAGCAGAGCCCAGGCCAGGCCGGCCGCGACACCGGCGACGAACCGCGCCACCATGGTCAGCCCGTAGACGGACGACACGGCGGTCACCGTGTTGGCGAGGGCGAAGCCGGCCACGGCGGTGAGCAGCAGTTTCTTGCGCCGCCAGGCCGAGGTGGCGGCGGTGAGCGGAAGAGCGGTCAGGGCGGTGCCGATGGCGTAGACGGTGACGGTCTGGCCGGTGGCGGACTCGCTCACTCCGAGGTCCCGGCTCATCGCGGGCAGCAGTCCGGCGGGCAGGGTCTCGGTGAGGCTGGTGATGAAGACGGCGGTGGCGAGGGCGAGCAGGGCGAACAGCGGGAGCTTCTGCTCGCCGCCCTCGCCCGCGCTGCTCTTCGGGTCCGGTGCCGCCGCGGCGTCGCGTGCCGTGTCGGATGCGGTGCTCATGGGATGTGCTCCAGGTCTTCCGGATCGGAGGTGGGGGCCTCGGTGGGGAGGCGGGGACGGGTGGCGAACACGGTGGGGACCGGTTCACGGGACGGCGGTGGCCGTCTCGTGGGGAGGGCGGTTCGCGGGTGGCGGTGGGGGCGATTCGCGTACGGGCGGTATCCGGCCCAGGGGACTGCGGTGGCCCGTTCACAGGGCGGTTGCGGCCGTCTCACGGGGCGGCGGTCGCCGTCTCGCGGGATGGGCGGTTCGCGGGTGGCGGTGGGAGGCGATTCGCGTACGGGCGTGGCCGGTCCAGAGGACTGCGGTGGTCCGTTCACAGGGCGGTGGGGCCAGTTCACGGGGAGCCGAGGCCGCCGTCGACGGGGAGCCGGGCGCCCGTGGTGAACGTCGCTTCGGTGGCGAGGAAGAGCGCGGCGCGGGCCACCTCCTCGGCGGCGCCGAGACGGCCCAGCGGGGGCAGGGGTGCGGCGCCGGCGCCCGGCGCCTCGATACAGCCCGGCGCCACGGCGTTGACGCGGATGCCCCGCGCCACCAGCTCGGCGGCCAGCGCCCGTACGGCGTCGGGGCACGGGGTGGGCGAGGTGAGCACCAGCGCGCCGCCGTCCCGGAGGTGGCCCAGCAGGGGTCGCGCGATCGGGATGGCGTCGCAGAAGAGCAGGTCGACACCGTCACCGGCGCGCGCGGCCAGCGCGGCCTCGACGCCGGACGGGGCGACGACGCGGGCGGCCGAGCCCAGTTCACCGGCGGCGTGCGCGCGCTCCTCGGCGGTGCGGGCGGTCAGCAGGACCGTGGCCCCGCCCTCCACCAGGCGCTTGGCGATGGCCAGGCCGATACCGTCGGCCCCGCCGGCGACGAGGGCTTCGGTGCGCGCGTACTTGGTCATGGTTGCCGCTCCCTCCGCGGGTGCCCGTCCTCGCCGGTGCGTGGTACCGCCCACGGGACGACTCTGCGTCCGGGCGCTTCGGGGAACCTTCGGAAAACCTTCGGGACGGTCGCCGCCGGGCCGGACGGGGCCGTCGTGGTGTCCGGGGGCCGGCCGGTCGCCGGGCGGGTACGGTGGCGCCCATGCGGTTTGGGGTGCTCGGGCCACTGGTGGTGTGGGACGGTGAGGGGCGGGAGGTCAAGGTCCCCGAGGCCAAGGTCCGGGCGCTGCTCGCGGACCTGCTCGTGCACGACGGGGCGCCGGTCTCCGCCGACCGGCTCATCGACGACCTGTGGGGCGACGCGCCTCCCGGCCGCCCCTCGGGGGCCCTCCAGGCCAAGGTCTCCCAACTGCGCCGGGTCCTCGGCCGGGAGCGGGTAGTGCGGCAGCCGCCGGGCTACCGGCTGCGGCTCGACGACGGCGACGAGGTGGACGCCGCGCGATTCGGCGCCCTGGTGACCGAGGCCCATACCGTCGGGGATCCGCACGCCCGAGCCGCGCTGCTCACCGAGGCGCTGGAGCTGTGGCGGGGGCCGGCGTACGCCGACTTCGCCGGCGAGCCGTTCGTACGGGGGCCCGCGCAGCGGCTCGCGGAGCAGCGGCTGTCGGTGCTGGAGGCGCAGGCGCAGGCCCGTCTGGAGGCGGGCGGGCACGCGCTCCTCGCCGGTGAACTCGCCGACCTGGTGGCCGGGCACCCGCTGCGGGAACGCCTGCGGGCGCTCCAGATGCGGGCCCTGTACGCGGCGGGCCGCCAGAGCGAGGCCCTCGCGTCCTACGACGACCTGCGCGCCCGCCTCGCCGACGAGTTGGGCGTCGACCCGAGCCCCGAACTCGCCGCCCTGCACGGCGCGGTACTCCGCCAGGACCCGCGGCTGAGCGCGGGCGCGGGGGGCGGCGCGGGCGCGGCCGGGGGTTCGGGGTCACCGGGTGCGAAGGGGGCCGCGGAAGCGGGCGCCTCCGGCTCGGCAGGTGCGGCGGGGACCGCAGCCGCGAGGCTTGCCGTCAGTCTCGGCGCCCCCTCCAACCTCCCTGTCCCCCTCACCCCCCTCATCGGCCGACGCGACGCCCTCGCCCGCCTCTCCCTGCTGCTCGCGGAGTCACGGCTGGTGACGCTCACCGGCCCCGGCGGCGTCGGCAAGACCAGGCTGGCCGTGGCGGCGGCCACCGGCGAGCGGGACGGCACCGCCCGGCCCGGTCAACCGGCGGACGCCGTATGGCTCGTGGAGTTCTCCGGCATCCGCGCCGGCAGCCCCGCCGACCTGGCCCAGGTCGTCGCCGCCACCCTGGGCATCCGGGACGACGCCCCCGCCCCGCTGCCGGGCACCGGCACCGCCACCCCGTCGCTGCCGCACCGCCTCGCCGTCGTGCTGCGGGACCGCCGCACCCTGCTCGTCCTGGACAACTGCGAGCATGTGGTCGACGCCGCCGCCGAACTCGCCGAACTGCTCCTGCGCACCGCCCCCGGCCTGCGGGTCCTGGCCACCGGGCAGGAACCGCTCGGGCTGCCGGGCGAGGCGGTGTTCCTCGTGGAGCCGCTGTCGCCCGACGACGCCGTGCGGCTGTTCATGGAGCGGGCGGCCGCCGCGGCCCCCGGCTTCCCGCGCGACCCCGACGCCCCGGACGAGCCCGACCGGCGGGCCGTCGCCGAGATCTGCCGCCGCCTCGACGGCATCCCGCTCGCCCTGGAACTCGCCGCCACCCGCGTACGGGCCCTGGGCGTACGGGAGTTGGCGGCGCGGCTGCACGACCGCTTCCGGGTGCTGACGTTCGGGCGGCGCGGCGCCCCGGCGCGCCAGCAGACGCTGCGGGCGATGATCGACTGGAGCTGGGAGCTGCTCAGCGCGCCCGAGCGCATCGTGCTGCGCCGGCTGGCCGCGCACCGCGACGGCTGTGATCTGGAGGCCGCCGAGGCGGTCTGCGCGGGAAACGGCGTCGGCCGGGAGGAGGTACCTGACCTCGTCACCCGGCTGGTCGACCGGTCCCTGGTGGTCGTGGTGGACGGCCCGACCGGCCCCCGCTACCGGCTGCTGGAGTCCGTCGCCGCGTACGCCACCGAGCGGCTGCACGAGATGGAGGACCTCACCGCCGTACGGGACCGGCATCTGCGCCACTACCGGGAGCTGGCCGAGCGGGCCGAGCCGCGGTTGCGCGGCGCCGGGCAGCGGTCGTGGCTGGCCCGGCTGGACGCCGAGGCGGGCAACCTCCGGGCGGCGCTGGACGAGGCGGTGCGCCGCGCGGCGGCGGGCGAGCCCGAGGAGGCGGTCCGGCTGGCCACCGCCCTGGCCTGGTGGTGGCTGCTGCGCGGCCGGCTCACCGAGGCCCGCCGCAGCCTGGGTTCGGTACCGGCGGCGTCCCCCGGCGCCCCCGCGTACGCCGAACTCGGCCTGCTGCACACCGCGTTCGCGCTGCTGACCGGAGATCACACGGCGGTCGGCGGCACGGTACCGGCGGGCGGCTGTGGCGCGGGCGGCCGGCTCGCCGCCGTCGGCGAGGCCGTACCCGACTCGGTGCGCCGGGCCCGCGCGCTGTGGCTGTGCGCGTACGGCCTGTTCAGCGCGGGCGACGCGGGCGAGGCCGAGGAGCTGAACGACCACGCCCTCGCCCTGTTCACCGCCGCGCGGGACGAGTGGGGCACCGCCGCGGCACTCGGGCTGCGCGCGACGCTGGCACTGGTTCGCGGCGACCTCGCCGGACTCGGCCGCGACGGTCTGCGCAGTGCCCTGATCTTCCGCGAACTGGGCGACAGGTGGGGCGAGTTGCAGACGGTCTCCGCGCTTGCCGCGCTCGCCGAGGTCAAGGGCGCCTACGCGGAGGCCGAGCGCCGTCAGCACGAAGGGCTGCGGATGGCCAGGGAGTTGGGGCTGGAGGCCGAGGTGTCCGCCCGGCTGTCGGGGCTCGGCCGTCTGGCGCTGCTCGCCGGCGCCTGGGACCGCGCCCGCGATCTGCACGAGCAGGCGCGCCGGATCGCCGTCGAGCAGGGCTACAAGTACGGGGAGATCCACTCCGAGATGGGCCTCGCGCTGGGCGCGCGCCGCTCCGGCGACCTCGACGGGGCCGAGGCGCATCTGCTGCGCATCCGCGACGGCTACGCCGCTGTGTCGTCCCGGGCGGGCGACCACCTCCGTCTGGCCGAGCTGGGCTTCGTCGCCGAACTGCGGGGAGACGCTCACGCCGCGGCGGCGCACCACGGGGAGGGGCTGGAGATCGCCCGCGCGCTCGCCGAGCCCCGCGCCCTGGCGCTGTCGTTGGAGGGCCTCGCAGGCGCGGCGGCCCTGTCCCGCACGGTTCCGGGCGCCTCCGGCGCCGCCGTCCTGCTGGGCGCGGCCGCCGCCGCCCGCGGCCGGGCCGGGGCGCCGCTGCCGCCCGCCGAGCGCACCGACGTCGACCGGGTCACCGCCGCTTCCCGCACCGTCCTGGGCGGGTCCGCGTTCACGGAGGCGTACACGCGCGGTACCCGACTGTCGCCGGAGGAGGCCGTCCGGCACGCCCGCACGACCGGAGCCCTGCCGCTGCCGGGCCCCCCGCGCGGCTGATCCCCGGCGATCCGGGCAGACCACGCGCGATCGGGTACTCGTTCCTGCCCCCGGCACGGGGTCCCCACCACGAGGAAGCGCCGCGCCTGGGTGATCCGCCCGGCGCGGCCGAGGGCGGGCATGGCGGGCGGCGTCGTCCACAGCCGCAGCGGTCTGCCCTACCAGGCCGAACCGCTGGAGAAGGCCGGCCCGATCATCCGCGCCCCCGACGACGACCACGCGACCGCCGTCCCCCACACCGAGGCCGGCCTGGCGCTCACCCAGCGCAGCCTGCCCGTCCGCATCCAGCTCGCCCCCCGCCTGCTGCTCGATTGCGCCACCTCGGCGACCTCACGCCCCACGTACACGACCACACACGCACCCAGCCGTCGCCCGTAATGCGGCGACCTCATCGACCGGATCGAAGAGCGGGCCATGCTCCCCAACGCGGACAACGGGGCGATTACCCGTTCGCGCTCCGCGGCCACGGCGGGGTCGGCGAGTCGAGACTCACAGAAAGCTCAGAGGAACCTCAGATGATGATCCCAAAATGGCTATAGATGATCTCCACTGAGTGAACGGTTTGTGATCAGATACTCACGACACGTTCCATCTAGGCACAACCTCTCCACATCCGAGAGGTTGGCATGCCCATGACCTAAGGAAACTCCATGCGCCGCAGAGCCAACGCCACTCTCATCGCCCTCGCCATCGCAGCAGGATCTGTCATGTTCAGCGCGCCAGCCGCCTCGGCCGCCACGTACTGCGACAACTCCGGCTACACCTCCATCGGCGAGCCCATCGAACGGTGCACCACTCTGTCCAACGGCGTCCTGGTCGTCCACCAGGCTTCGAACGGCGTCGTCAGCACCGCGTACGACAAGACGGGCGGATCTACCATCTCCGCCCAGCTTGGTTACTCGCGCGGGGGAACCGCCCACTACGCCGCCGCCGTCTCCATCGGCGCGGGCCAGAAGAAGAGTAAGACGTGGTCGCTGGGGGCCGAGGCCTACTGCTCGAGCATAATCGGCCTGCTTAAGTACAGCGGCGGCTCGTACCAGACGCCTGCCTCGCACTGCTGAACCAGAGCCCTGCAGGCCCCGCCCGCCAGGGCGGGGCCTTGCCCCCAGTACCGCTCGCCTTGACCTGACCACGCAAGGAACCACGCCATGTTTTCCGCGATCTTCCAACACCACATCGCCTATCTGGCCGTGTGCACATTGATCGGCCTCATTTGCGGCGGCGTGGCATGGACGGTCGCCCATAAACGGAGAAACCCTCACGGCGCATGGTGGTCCGGACTTGTCTTTACTCTCACCGGCGTCCTCGGGGTCACGTTTATGGGCGGCGGCTCGGCTAGCGGCGTATGCGTCCTTAACCATAAGTTCGCCGAGCCCTTCCATACCACGCAAGGATTGTGGAACCTTGCGATGATGGTGCCCGTCGGGGCATGCGCGCTCTTAGCTATCCGTCGCCCGCTTCCTGTCCTGTTCGGCGTCGTCGCGCTACCCCTGGCCATTGAGTTCACTCAGGCCACCGTTAATGGCCTAGGGCGCGTATGCGATAGCTCGGACGCCGAGATGAACATTATCGGTGGTTTGATAGGGCTCGCCATCGCTGCGATTTCCCTCACAATCGGCAGTTCGCTAGCCTGGCAGGCAGGCATGAAAGGGACTTTGATTGCCTTCGCGGCACTGCTCCTCTTGGGAACGGGAGTTGCGCGCCCGATGCTGGACTTCATAAACGTGGACGGTAGCAGCCTCGCCGACGCAGACTCCGGGCAGAAGGAGGCCGTTCAGACCGCCGTAAGAGAGGCATTCGGCGACCGTTACAAGATCGGGCGGGTGTACGAGCAGCCCTGTGGGGTCCCCTCATGCACCAACATCACCTTCATCCTGCTCAGCCGTGAAGAGGGACACCCTGAAGCCTTCGGTAGCGGCAGCCTTTCCTGGCCGGACAAAAAGCACCTGAATGTACAGTTGGAGAACAGCGACCGGTCGACTGTCATGGGATATCCGGTGGCAGGCGCGAAAGCCCCGTCTACCAATATAGAAGCCTCTCGAATCGCGAAGTCTTACGCCCAGCGAAAGTATCCGTGGGCTATGGGTGCGACCATGAAGCAAACGTCCGCCGTGGGCGAAAATGCCGAACTTGGCTGGATGACGAACTGGAGATGGACTCACAACAATGTTCTGATGCCCAGAATGCTGGACGTCCAGGTAGACAGGGCTGGACATGTATCTCAGATTGACGTCACCCTTGGCCCGACTCGGGCAGAGATCCCCAGAGCCAAGCTTGACGCCAGGCAGGCCGAAAAGGCTGTAAGTGAGGCGGTAGCCGTACTGCTCCGAGCCAACGGAAACACTGGCGCAGAATTCAACACCAAAGCTGTTACTGTAAAAGCGGTCGAGCAGGACGGTAGTTGGCAGCCGAATTGGCTTGTGAACGTGACGTGGCCCAGCAATGGGAAGAGCGATGATTCGCAGGCGGAGGCGGCTGTTGATATGTACCGCGTGAACGCCATCACTGGGCAGGTGTACGACGCAGCCGGAGAGCCCCTCAAAGCCAGCTGACGCCCACTATCGATGAGTCCCGACCCTCGACCGCCGCCCCTGGTGTACATCGGACTTCAAGCGCAGCCCTGTCCGGATCCTGATCACCCGCCTCGTCCAGGAGGCCCGGAAGGCCGGGCACATCGGCCGCGTCCGCGTCCTTTGGCTTTCATCTCTGTGGAGTTTTCGACCGGCGTCTGGTGCGGGGCTCTCACCCCCGCCCTGACATCTCGATCTCCCCGGCCGGGTGGCGCTACGGTTCCGCGCGCTCCTCCGGGGGGCGTCCGCCACGATCTCGGCGAGGTCCCCGAACAGCAGTAGTACTTGTACCTTGACCCGCTCGCTCATCTCTCAGTCCTCTCCTGAGTGGTGCCACCCAGCCGCGCCGCGCAAGCGCCGGGGGCGGGGAGCGGGGCGGTAGGTCACTCGGCTGGGGTCCATGCCTTCGGGCCGCCGCCGCGCCACTCGATCAGGTCCGGGTCGTCGAGCGTCGTGTCGGTCTCGGGCAGGCCGGTCCGGCGCAGGAACTCGACCAGATCGAGGAGGTGATAGGCGGTGCCCACGTACTCGCCGCGGATCGTGACCCGCCTGCCGCCGTCAGGGCTCGGCGGCTGCACAATCACAGGCGCGCCTTCCATAGCTACTGAATGCCCCCTGCCGCGCCCGCCCATGCCCGTCCGCGCCCGTCGAACGCCGTCGAACGCCTTCGGGACGCCGTCGGAGGGGAGAATCGAGGGCAGAAACCGACGGCGGACATCGACGCGGAAATCGACGGGACCGACCGGGCGCGCCGGGCTCCATCGCGCGCCCCGGCGTGACCGGCGCGCGCGGGAAGGAATGAACCCGGCGTTCCTGCCTACTCGGACCGCATGGCTCGGTCCAACGACGAGGTCGCGGCGCTGTTCCAGGAGTACGCGGACCTGATCTCGATCACCGGCGGGGACGCCTACAAGGCACGCGTCTACGAGAAGGCGGCGCGTGCCATCGGCGGCTATCACGCCGATGTGTCCACCCTCGATGCCAAAGGGCTGCGGGAGATCCCCGGAGTCGGCACGTCGATCGCACAGAAGGTCACCGAGTACTTCCGCACCGGCAGTGTGTCCGCGGTCGACGAACTGCGCGCGCAGATCCCAGCCGGGGTCCGGCGGCTGACGGCCATCCCGACGCTCGGCCCGAGGAAGGCACTGGCCGTCTACGAAGAACTCGGCGTCTCCTCGGTCGACGAGCTGGTCGACGCGATCCACGCCGAGAAGCTGCGCGACCTGAAGGGCTTCGGCCCCAGGACGGAGGAGAACATCCTGCACGGCGTGGAGCTGTTGCAGTCCTCCGGCGACCGGGTGCTGCTCGACGTGGCCATGGATCTCGCCGACGACATCGTCGCGGAGCTGTCCCGAGTGACCGGCTGCCGCCGCTGCACCTACGCCGGGTCGCTGCGCCGCGTGCGGGAGACGATCGGGGACATCGACGTCCTCGTCGCGGCCGAGGAGTCGGGCCCGCTGATGGACGCCTTCACCGGCCTGCCGTACGTCTCCGAGGTCATCGCGCACGGCCGGGCGAAGACCTCGGTACGCACCGTCAAGGGGCTGGCCGTGGATCTGCGGGTGGTACCGCCGGACTCCTGGGGCGCGGCGCTGCAGTACTTCACCGGCTCCAAGGCCCACAACATCCGTACCCGGGAGCTGGCCGTGCACCAGGGGCTGAAGCTGTCCGAGTACGGGCTGTTCGACGTCGAGAGCGGGCAGAAGATCGTCTCCGAGACCGAGGAGGAGGTCTACGCCCGGCTCGGGCTGCCCTGGATCCCGCCGCCGCTGCGCGAGGACCGCGGGGAGATCGAGGCCGGGCTGCGCGACGCGCTGCCCGAGCTGGTGCGGGAGCCGGACCTACGGGGTGACCTGCACACCCACACCGACCTGACCGACGGGCTCGCGCCGCTGGAGGAGATGGCCGAGGCGGCCGCCGCGCGCGGCTACGCCTATTACGCGATCACCGACCACGGGCCGAACCTGTACATGCAGCAGATGACCGAGGAACGGATGCTGGCCCAGCGCGAGCGGGTGCGGGAGCTGGACGGGACGCTCGGCCGGCGGGGCGGGCGGCGCGGCATGCGGCTGCTGCACGGCGTGGAGCTGAACATCGACCCGGACGGCGGCGTCGACTGGCCCGAGGAGTTCCTGGCCGGCTTCGACGTGTGCGTGGCCTCGGTGCACTCGCACTTCAACCAGACCCGCGGGGCACTGACCCGGCGGATGGTGCGGGCCTGCGAGAACCCGTACGTCAACATCATCGGTCACCCCACCACCCGCATCATCGGCAAGCGTCCGCCCCTCGACGCCGACCTCGACGAGGTCTTCGCCGCGTGCGCGCGCACCGGCACCGCCCTGGAGATCAACTCCCATCCGGACCGGCTGGACCTGCGCGACGAGGACATCCTGCGGGCCCGGCGGCACGGAGTGAGGTTCGCCGTCGACAGCGACGCGCATTCCGTTTTGCACCTGGCCAACATGCGCTACGGCGTGGGGACGGCGCAGCGCGGCTGGCTCACCCGGGACGATGTGATCAACACCTGGCCGGAGACCCGCTTGCGGCGCTTCCTACGCAAGGGACGAACCAAGCAAAAGCCCCACGCCTGACCAGGGCTGATCATGCAGCCGCAGGAAGGACGGCTCGCCTCCCGCACCGTCGAGGCTGGAGTCGTGAACCGGCGCGCCTCCAGCCGGGGCGGACGGGCGCCGGCGACGCGGGTCAGCGCGCGACGAGCCTCACGTCCTGCCGACCGGTGGCGTGGAAGTACGGCAGCGGCAGGCCGCCCTGCGGGCGCAGTTCCATGACGGTGGCCTCGACGTGCGCCGCCCCGGGGGCGATCCGGTCCGACGGCACCGTGCCGGAGTTCACCCAGCGGTGTTCGGCGCCGTCGCACAGCGCCCGGGTGCCGCCGATGCCGTAGCGGGCCGACGTGGACCTCTGGCCGATCGAGGAGCTGACGAACACGGGGCCGATGCCCGCGCGGCACCGGTAGGTGCCGGTGAGGACGACGGTGCCGTCGGCGGCGATCCGGCCGACGGAGCCGACGGTGACGCGCTCGGCGGGGGCGGCGGATGCGGTCACCGGCGCGAGCGCGCCGAGCAGCAGCGCGACGCCACCGACGGCCGCGCCGAGAACGGGGCGTACGGGCATGGGGTACCTCCCGAGATCGTGGAGTGGTGGGGGTTGCCTCAGGTCATACCGGCTGCCCGGACCCGCTGCGGCGAGATCACCCAACCAGTGGCGCGTCACACCCCCACCGGGTCGCGAGCAACTGCGCGGCCAGCCCTCACTCCGTACCCTCCGTACCCAAGGTGACCCGCAATGATCAAGAACACCTAAGATGATCAACGTGTCCGAGCAGCACGCCCCCCGGTCCCTCATCGTCACGTTCTACGGCGCGTACGGCCGCTTCATGCCCGGTCCGGTGCCCGTCGCCGAGCTGATCCGGCTGCTGGCCGCGGTCGGTGTGGACGCGCCGTCCGTGCGCTCGTCGGTGTCCCGTCTGAAACGGCGCGGGCTGCTGCTGCCCGCCCGTACGGAGCAGGGCGCGGCCGGGTACGAACTCTCCCCGGAGGCACGGCAGTTGCTCGACGACGGTGATCCGCGCATCTACGGGTCCGCGCCGCCCGGTGACGAGGGCTGGGTGCTCGCCGTGTTCTCCGTGCCGGAGTCGGAGCGGCAGAAGCGGCATGTGCTGCGCTCACGGCTGGCGGGCCTGGGCTTCGGCACGGCGGCGCCCGGGGTGTGGATCGCTCCGGCGCGGCTGCACATGGAGGCCCGGCACATCATCCAGCGGCTGGGCCTCGACCCGTACGTCGACTTCTTCCGCGGTGAGCACCTGGGCTTCGCGCCCACCGTGGAGGCGGTCACCCGCTGGTGGGACCTGGCCGCCATCGCCAAGGAGCACGAGGCGTTCCTGGACGCGCACGCGCCCGTGCTGCACGCCTGGCAGCGGCGCTCGGACACCCCGCCCCAGGAGGCGTACCGCGACTACCTGCTGGCCCTGGACTCCTGGCGGCGCCTGCCCTACACCGACCCCGGGCTGCCGGCGCACCTGGTGCCCACGGGCTGGCCGGGCGCCCGTTCGGCAGAGGTGTTCCACGAGTTGCACGCCCGACTGCGGGACGCGGGCGCCGAGTTCACGGAGCCGTGATCCGGGCCGCCGCAAAGCCCGCTCGACGTCCCGGCCGGCTGCCCGGTCCGGTACGTCGTCCGGCACGGCGACGCCCGCCGCTACGCCGGGCATCTGGTGTCCGGCCCGCTGCGCGTGGGCGACCGGGTGACGGTCCGTCCCTCGGACGTCGCCTCCGAGATCACCACGATCGACGCGCTGGACGAAGAGGTCGCCGCGGCCCCCACACGACGCGCTGGACGAGGAGTCCGCCGCGGCCCACGCGCCGCGGTCGACCGGACCGCGGCCGGCCGACCAGCGGGACGTCTCGCGGTGGCATGATCACCGCGGGTGCCGACGGGCCCGCGCTCACCCAGGACGTCACGGCGGCCGTCTGCCAAGGGGCGGGCGAGGGTGACGTTCGCGACGCCCTCCCTGCGGTCCCCCCTGTGCTGGTCCCGGATGGTGGTGCGGGCGCCGGAGCCGGTGAAGGGGCTCATGAGGTGCGGCCTCCTCGGGCGCGGCCGGTTCCGCACGTGGCTCCGCCCCAAGAAGTCATCACCGATTTCCGACCGCCGTCAGGAGAACGCGACAGAGAGCGGGGCGGGCGGGACCGTGAAGCGTCGGGATTCGGCCACATCGGTCACGGCTCGACAAGAGCGCGGTAACAACCTGACCGGAGGCGCGGGGTGGACCGTCGGCCCGGGTAGGCCGGCTCGTAGCGGGGCCGAACGGTACCCGTCCAGTCTCTCCGGGAACCGGCACCGTACCCTTTCTGAGGTTGCAAGCTGGACAGCCTGCTCCATGAACGGAACCACCGTGCACGAACGCCCCTCCGCCTCGGCCTCCTGGCGCATCGCGCTGCCGCACACCACCGCGGCCGTGCCGGTCGCGCGTGCCCTGGTGCGCAACGCCCTCGCGGAGCTGGAGCACCCGGCCGACCGGGACACCGCGGAGCTGCTGACGGCGGAGCTGGTCGCCAACGCGGTGGAGCACACCGCCGGGCGGGGCCCGATCGAACTGGTGGTGGAGCTGCGGCCGTCCGGCTGCCAGGTCGAGGTGCACGACCCGGACCCGGCGCCGCCCGGCAACCTGACCCGTCCGACCGTCGAGGAGCCCGACCTGTGGCAGGAGGGCGGGCGCGGGCTGCTGCTGATCCGGACCCTCAGCTCGTCCTGCGGCCACCGCCCCACCGGCTCCGGCAAGGCGGTGTGGTTCAGACTGCCTGCCGTGCCGCGTCAGTGGCGTCGGGTGTGACCTCGGCCCGGGCGGCCCCGGCGAGCGTGGAGTGCCGGCAGCCGTAGCCCAGGTACGCCAGCAGCCCCACGCCGAGGAACACCGCGAACTGGATCCAGGTCCGCCGGCCGGTCTCGTACATCAGATAGAGGCAGAAGCCGACACCGAGCAGCGGGAGCACCGGGTGCAGCGGCACCCGGAAGGTGCGGGCGAGTCCCGGTTCCCGGCGGCGCAGGGCGATCACCGCGATGTTGACGACGGCCATGACGGCGAGCGTGCCGATGGTGCACAGGTTCATCACGGCGTCCAGCGGGGCGAAGGCCGCCGGGAGCGCGAAGACGACGGCGACGACCAGGGTTCCGGCGACCGGGGTTGCGGTGCGCGGGGAGACCTTCTCGAAGACACGCGGAAGGCGGGTGCGGCGGTCAGGCGGGGCCGCGGGCGAACGGGAACACGGGAAGCGGCGGTCAGGCGGGGCCGCGGGCGAACGGGAACACGGGAAGCGGCGGTCAGGCGGGGCCGCGGGCGAACGGGAACACGGGAAGCGGCGGTCAGGCG
>NZ_JBEPAP010000002.1:0-7145 GCF_040298665.1 Streptomyces sp. NPDC001508 | reverse complement strand
GGCGGGGCGAACGGGAAGGCGGGGGCGGCGGTCAGGCCAGGGTGGCCACCAGGACCGCCTTGATGGTGTGCATCCGGTTCTCCGCCTCGTCGAAGACGACGGAGTACTCGGACTCGAAGACCTCGTCGGTGACCTCCAGCTCCGTCAGCCCGTGCCGCTCGTGGATCTCGCGGCCGACGTCGGTGCCGAGGTCGTGGAAGGCCGGCAGGCAGTGCAGGAACCTGACGTCCGGGTTGCCGGTGGCGCGCAGCACGTCCATGGTCACCGCGTACGGGCCGAGCAGCGCTATGCGCTCGTCCCAGACCGCCTTGGGCTCGCCCATCGACACCCACACGTCGGTGGCGATGAAGTCGGCGCCGCGTACGCCCTCCTTCACATCGTCGGTGAGCGTGATCCGGGCGCCGGAGGCACCGGCGAGCTGCCGGGCCACCTCGATGATCGTCTCGTCCGGCCACAGCAGCCGCGGGGCGACGATACGGACGTCCATGCCGAGCAGGGCGCCGGTGACCAGGTAGGAGTTGCCCATGTTGTAGCGGGCGTCGCCGAGGTAGGCGAAGGCGATCCCGGTCAGCGGCTTGTCGCTGTGCTCGGTCATGGTGAGCACGTCGGCGAGCATCTGCGTGGGGTGCCACTCGTCGGTGAGGCCGTTGTAGACGGGCACCCCGGCGTATGCGGCCAGCTCCTCGACGACGCCCTGGCCATGGCCGCGGTACTGAATGGCGTCGAACATGCGGCCGAGCACCCGGGCGGTGTCCTTCACGGACTCCTTGTGCCCGATCTGCGAGCCCGCCGGGTCCAGATAGGTGGTGTGCGCGCCCTGGTCGGCCGCCGCGACCTCGAACGCGCAGCGTGTGCGGGTCGAGGTCTTCTCGAAGACCAGCGCGATGTTCTTGCCGGTCAGATGCCGCTGCTCGGCCCCGGCCCGCTTGGCCGCCTTCAACTCGGCGGCCAGCTCGATCAGGCCGCGGAACTCCTCCTCGGTGAAGTCCAGCTCCTTGAGGAAGTGGCGGCCGGCGAGGGCGGTCGGGACTGTCGCCATGAGGGGCGCTCCAGGGAGTACGAGGACGGGGGCCGGGGGTACTGCGGAAGACCATGGAAGTCTATACGATGCTCAGCATTTATATACAGGGCGGTCTATACGGGGTCGCGCACCACCGGACAGCTCATGCAGCGCGGACCTCCCCGGCCGCGCCCCAGCTCGCTGCCCGGGATCTCGATCACCTCGATGCCCTGCTTGCGCAGATGCGTATTGGTGGTGGAGTTCCGCTCGTAAGCGACGACCACCCCGGGCTCGACGGCGAGGACGTTGCAGCCGTCGTCCCACTGCTCTCGCTCGGCCGCGTGCACGTCCTGGGTGGCGGTCAGCACACGGATCTCACTCAGCCCCAGGGCGGCGGCGATCGCGCGGTGCATATGCTCCGGCGGATGGTCGGTGACCTTCAACTCCTTGTCGACGGCCCCCGGTTCGATGGTGTACGAGCGGAGCATGCCGAGGCCGGCGTACTGGGTGAAGACATCGCCGTCGACCATCGTCATCACGGTGTCGAGGTGCATCAGCGCGCGCCGCTTGGGCATGTCGAGCGCGACGATCGTCTGCGCCGACCCGGCGGCGAAGAGCTTGTGCGCGAGCATCTCCACGGCCTGCGGGGTGGTGCGCTCGCTCATGCCGATCAGGACGGCGCCGTTGCCGATGACCAGGACGTCGCCGCCCTCGATGGTGGACGGGTAGTCGGCCTGCCCCTCGGACCAGGTGTGGAACTCCTCGCCGCGAAACAGCGGGTGGTGCCGGTAGATCGCCTCGAAGTGCACGGTCTCGCGCTGCCGGGCCGGCCAGCGCATGGCGTTGATGGAGACGCCGTCGTAGATCCAGGCGGAGGTGTCCCGGGTGAAGAGGTGGTTGGGCAGCGGGTCGAGCAGGAAGTCGTCGAGGTCCATCACATGGAAGCGGACGGAGGTCGGCTCCTCGTGGGCGTCCAGGAACTCCCGCTTGGTCATGCCGCCGACCAGGGCCTCGGCGAGGTCGCGCGCGGGCAGGGTCTCGAAGACGGCCCGCAGGTGGTCGGTGGCGAGCGGGCCGTACTCCTTCTCGTCGAAGACCCGGTCCAGGACGAGGCGCCTTGCCTGCGGGACGTCCAGGGTCTCGGTGAGCAGGTCGCCGAAGAGGTGGACGGCGACCCCGCGGTCGCGCAGCACGTCGGCGAACCCGTCGTGCTCGGCACGCGCCCGGCGTACCCAGAGCACGTCGTCGAAGAGGAGCGTGTCCTTGTTACTGGGGGTGAGCCTTTTGAGCTCCAGATCCGGCCGGTGCAGGATGACGCGGCGCAGCCGCCCGGCCTCGGAGTCGACATGGAATCCCATGCCTCCATCCTGGCCGCCACGCACCGGCTTCACCCACGCTCCCCCCGGTTTCCGCCCGTTCTTATTCTCGTCCCACCGACGACAAGACCCGTGCGGTGGCTGCGGCCCGGAGGATGGCCAGGGTGGCGCCGAGGCGATGACCGGCACCGTGGTGACCTCAAGGACCGCTGCCCCGAGCCGTGTCCTGAGCAGGATGCGGACCGTGTCCGGACGGCAGCGGAGCCGCGGAACCCCCTGATCCCGGGCAACGTGCCGACCCCGGCCGACCTGGGCCCGACCGTCGAACCGCGCCGCGGCTGCCCATGGCCGCGCAGGGCCGTCGTGGGGTCTTCCCTGCTCTCCCTGGGCACAGAGACGCCTCGCCGGTACTCGCCGCCCAGCGGCGCCGGGTCTGCCCCGGCGCCTTGCCCGGACACCGACGGGCATTGGCTACGGCCCGGCGCTGCCACGGGCCGCCGCCCGGCTGCACCGGGGCTGTAGCCGACGCCTCGTCGGGGCACCGACGGCCACGGACCCCAGTGCCAGGCGCTGCCACCACCGGTGCGCCAGGAGCGGCCCGACCACCCCACGCCGCCCTCCCCCGCCGGGGCCATGAACACCCGCTGACCCAAGGCGAGGTCACCGCACCCGGCCGCCTGGGGCCTGACCGTCCAGCCGCGCAGCGGCTGCGGCTGCTGGGCCGGGGCCGGGGCAGCAGCCGGACGGGACAGGTCCGGGTGGAACAGGCCCGCGGCCGGCACGGGTTCCGTGGCCCTCAGCCGGGCCCCTCCCAGGCCCGGAGGGACGGGCCGTCGTCGGCCGGCGGGGCCGCAGGGGCGGGGCGCTTTGTGATGTGCGTCACCCCCTGCCCGGTTGTGGCCGCGGAGGCGTGACCGTTACAGGCGTGGGTCGACCGGTTCTGATTCCAGGGCCAGGACCGCGAACACCGCCTCGTACACCCGCCACAGCGGCTCGGAGTCCGCCAGGCGGTCCAGTGCCTCCAGGCCGAGCGCGTACTCGCGGATCGCCAGCGACCGCTTGTGGTTCAGGAACCGCTGCCGCAGCCGGGCGAGGTTGTCCGGGCGGGTGTACTCGGGAGCGTAGATGATCCGCAGGTACTCGGCCCCCGGCACTTGATGCCGGGCTGGACCAGCCGGCCCTGCGGGTCGCGGGCGAGCGCGGCCACCGGCTTGACGACCATGCCCTCGCCGCCCCGCCCGGTCAGCTCCAGCCACCAGTCGACGCCGGCCCGCACCGACTCCGGGTCCCCGGTGTCCACGTACATCCGGCGCGTGGTCCGCAGCAGCCCGCTCCCGTCATGCTCGACGAGCCGGTCGATCAGGGCCAACTGCTCGTCGTGCGGCAGACCGGCCAGGCTGCGCCCGCGCACGGCGAGCAGCTGGAACGGGGCGAGCCGCACCCCGTCCAGTCCCTGCGTGGGCCAGCAGTAACGCCGGTACGCGTCAGTGAACGCGGCCGCGTCGGCGGCCCGTTCCCGCTGACGGGCGAGCAGCCCGGCCACATCGGCACCGCGCGCCGCCGCGCCCTCCACCGCCGCCAGCACCCCCGGGAACACCGCCCCGGCAATGCCACCCGGCGGGACATCATCACGGATACTCGATTCCCCGTCCCGGGGCGCACGATCTGTTCCGCCGAGTCGTGACTGACCATGCCCGCGTGACCCGTGAGGAATAGACCCCCGCCCCGGTGGACGTCCCCGAACCCTTGATACGTCGAGCGCCTACCGGGGCGGGCTGCAAGACGGCACGGGGACCGATTCCGAGGGAAGCGCGTTCAACAGCTTCACGGCCGAGTCGATCGGGAGCGCACCGATTTCCGCGTATGCGCGGCCCTTGCCGGTGACCAGGGCACGCACCCGCGCGGCTTCGTGCGCGGGGAGTCCGGCGCGTTGCAGCGCGGCCCGGAGCAGTGCCGTCGTGTGTTCCGCCTCAGCGCGTGCGCTCTTGTACTGGTCCATGGGGATCACTGCGCCACCCCCTTCAGGGCGCAATCCGAGTGCCAGTACGCCACGATCGGTGTTGCCTCCCGGCGGGCGAGCATTCCCCGGCGGCAACTCTCAAGGCTCCTGATCGCCTCACCACACGCCGGGCAGGTCTCGCCAGCGGGGGCATAGGTCGTGTACTCCCACTGCCGCGCGTCGGTTTCCGCTTCCGTCCGCTGCTGCCGTTGGGGGAGTCTGGTTGTAGCTTTGAGCATGTCGTCAACCCCTTACCGGTTGGTGGCCATGCCCCGGACCTGTCGCCACGGTCGCGGGGGTTCGTGTTGTCCAGCGCGCGGGTGGCGCCGCCTGAAGAGCTTCAGCCGGGCGGGACTCCTCACGGAACAGCGAACGGGGAACCCCGCAAGCCCATTTGGGGAACCCCGTTTCGGCTGGTTTGGGGTTCCCTGCTGGAGCTCTGGGGCTACGCTGGACGTAGATCACTTCGGTTCCTGGTAGGTGGCCACATGGATGACCGCGCGGCTCAGCGGAGCGGATATCCGCTGACGATCCCTGACGCGCTCCTCAACAGCGAAGCCATGCGGCAAGCCTGCGCAGCCCGGAATTTCCAAGAGATCTTCCGGCTGGTTAATCGCCGTACCGGCTCTAGTTATGCCGTAATGGCGGCAGCCGTGGGGAAGATGACCAGTTCTCGGGTCAGCGACATCCTTCGTGGTGTTAGGGGAATCCGGGGGCGGGAAGTTATCGAGCGCGTAGCGGATGGATTCGGCATCCCTGGAAAAATGCTCGGGTTACCGACACGTCCATGGGAAAGCAGCAGCAACACTGCACAACCGAAGGTTGAGATTGCGTGCGATCCTAAAGAAACCGTGCCACAGCCGGAGCAGGTGGTCTCCGTGGGCCGGCGCACTTTCGTTGCCACGTCTGCCGCCGCCCTGTCAGTGGCTGCAACACAGATCAATCGGGGCCAGCGCGTCATTCAGGCTCTCGAAGTAATGAGCCATGGCAGCGCGAGCATGCTCACCGCTGTACTCGGCGAACTCATCGAGCATTACGCCCTTACGATTTACTCTGTGCCCCCGGCAGAGGTATACGACGAACTACTCACTGTCAGAACATATGCAGATGGCTTTCTCGACTCTGCCATGCCTAGTGGACAGAGGAAGGACATAACGCTATCCATCGGCTGGCTTTCCTGCCTGCTGGGTATTGCCGCGTGTGACATGGGCGCGCATGCAGCATCCCATATCTGGTGCGGTGACGCCGAGCGACGAAGCCAGGAAACTGGGCATCCTGAATTGTCAGGATGGGCTGTTCTGACGAGGTCACTGATTGCCTTCTATCAGGGGCGGCCTCACCAGTCACTTTCCTTGGCCTCCCAAGGGCAGAGCGTCACGGCATCGGGGACTCTGATTCACACAAAGCTAGCGACTCAGGAAATGCGGGCAGCAGCGATGACGGGGGACGCTGACCGCACGGAAACAGCTAGGCGCTACGCTTCAAGAGAAATGGCGAAATTGCCAACCGATGTGAAAGTGACGGGCGCTTTCTCGATTTCCCTCGGCGAAGATCCACCGTACACGGCAACATCCTTGATGCTTCTGGGACGGCACGAAGAGGCAGTGACCGCTACTAACCGCGTACTTCAAACGCTCTACCGGCCCGAAGCGCGGCAGCGCGGTGAACACCCATCCAGCTATGCCCGCGCACTACTCATCCTGGGGCTTGCTCAAGCAGGGGCCGGAAACCTCGATGAAGCCGTGTCCGCCGGCCATGACGCTCTTGCGGGAAACCGTCCGGCGTGGCCGACCGTGACGCTTGCCGGAAAACTCAGCCGCCTTCTTGAACGCAACTTTGCCAACGCTCTTCAGGTAGAGGAATACAAAGCTCAATACCTGGACACTGCTAGCCAATTGACCGGAAATGTTATTTAGTCATTCACTCGTCCGGAAGGGCGCAATGAGCGGCACTGAACTCAGCGCGAAGCAGATTCGCGAAATCGCGAGTTTCGTAGATATTGAAGCACCACCGCCACAGGACGAGCCCACCGCTCACTTCCTCTTTGGAACGAACCAAACTCGGCCGATCGAAATCGCGGCACAGCGCTACCATAAAGGACTTGCGCCGCTGATCATCGCAACCGGAGGAATCAACCGGCACACCGGAATCGTGGAAGCACACATGTTCCGTGAGCTTCTTATTGAGCGCGGTGTTCCCGACAGTGTCATTCGGTGTGAAGATCAGGCAGCCAACACATGGCAGAATGTGGAGTTGTCACTTCCCTATTTGCGGGAAGCCCTGGCATCGGGATTGAAAGTCACGGCCGTCAGTAAGTGGTATCACCGTCGAACCCTGCACTGCCTAGCAACACTGGTCCCCGATATCGGCCCCTTTTACGGAATCTCTTGGGAACCAATTTACGCAGGCAAGGTGATCAATCGCACTGACTGGCCTGACATTCCCGACGGAAGGCGCCGAGTTATCCGTGAATGGGAGGAAGTGCCCCGCCGCGTCTCAGAAGGAAGCCTCAAAGACGTGAGCCTTGTCGAGGGCGTCTGGCACGGGTGACAGTGACGACGGTGGGTCTGCGCGCGTCGTCAAACCTGACTCCCCACGGCCCGTGCCCGCCCGCCCCGGTCACCCGCGGATGACGTCCAGCGTGCACTCGAACCGCTCGACACCCGGGTAGACCTCACCAAGACTGCACACCGAGAACCCGCACCGCCGGTAGAAACCCACTGCCCCGGCATCAGCCTCATGAATTCAGCTACGGCAGCGATCTGATGCCCTGGCAGAAGAAGGGTGCCTCTCACCTGCGATGATCTGGATTGTCTAGATCAAAACCGTC
>NZ_JBEPAP010000001.1:428896-514108 GCF_040298665.1 Streptomyces sp. NPDC001508 | reverse complement strand
TCAAGGTCGAGGGCACCGAACCCGACCCCGTCCCCGGCAACAACAACTCCTGCGTCCCCACCGAGGTCCCCGCGGTCCCGGTCATCAACCCGGCCCTCGGCGGCGCAGCCGCCGCCGCAGCCCTCGGCGGCTTCCTCCTCATCCGCCGCCGCCGCACCACCGGAGCCGCCAGGTAACGGACCACCCACCCTCTGTCCGCTGGAACGATCGGTCCCTCCCTGGCAGCACAGGGAGGGACCGGTCGTTTCCGGCGCCGGCGGGTCCCCGGTGTCGGTGTCTGGTGTCGGTGTCTGGTGTCGGTCAGCCGAACTGGCCGGGCTGGTAGTCGCCGGCCGGCTGCCGGGTGATGACGTTGATGCGGTTGTAGGTGTTGATGACGGCGATGAGGGAGACCAGTGCGGTGAGCTGTTCCTCGTCGAAGTGCTTGGCGGCGTCGGCCCACGCCTCGTCGGTGACTCCGCCGGCCGCGTCCGCGATGCGGGTGCCTTGTTCCGCCAGTTCGAGGGCGGCGCGTTCGGCATCGGTGAAGACCGTGGCCTCGCGCCAGGCGGCGACCAGGTTGAGGCGTTGTGGGGTCTCGCCCGCGTGCGCGGCGTCCTTGCTGTGCATGTCGGTGCAGAAGCCGCAGCCGTTGATCTGGCTCGCGCGGAGCTTGACCAGCTCCTGTACGACGGTCGGCAGTGTTGAGTCCGCGACCGCCTTGTTGGCCGAGTTGAGGTGCTTGATCGCCTTTGCGCCGAGGGGGTGGCCGAAGTAGTCGAGGCGTGATTCCACGGTGGTCTCCTTGCCGTCTGCGTAGGGGAGGTACACCTGACTGACCGAGTGGCCGCGCGATGTGTGACAGGAGAGTTCACCGATGGCGGGCCCGTGCCCGATGTGTGGGCGCGGCTCGGCGACCGCACGCCGGTATGAGCCCGGCACACTGCCGACACCTTCGCTGTGGTGGGGGAGCGGCACCACGTCCGCTGCGGACCACGGCTGCCCGGCGCCGGCGCCGGCGTCGACCCGAACCGTCCGACCGTCTACGGCATCGGCCCACCGAGGATACGAGAGCCGCGCCGGCGGGAAGGAACCGTGCAGCCCGCCGCACGGCCCCGGCGCCCGTCACACTGCGCGGTCCGCCCGGCCGCCTGCGGGCCGCGGCCTGTTCGGCAGCGTTGCCGGGGAGAGGGAGGTGCCGCTCGTGGACGGTGCGGACGGGAATTTCGCAGGGCGCATGATCGAGCGGGGAACGGGATCGACGGGATGTCCCGTCGCCCGCGCAGGCGACGGCGTCTGGCAGGTGCGCGGGTACGACGAAGCCCGCGCCGTGCTGCGCCGACCACACCAACCTCGACGAGCGGGCCGTAGGCCCACGCCCGCAGTGCATTCGTCCCGGGCGCGCCGTGAACGACGGCGCCGGCTCGCCCGGACTGTCCTTCGGTGACGGCCCGCACAAGTGCCCCGGGGCCCATATCGCGCTCCTGGAGACGGACACCTTCCTCAGCAGGCTGTTCGCCCTGCCGGGACTGCGTATGGCGACCCCGCCCACGATCGGATTCATCGACGGCATAGCAAGCTACGTACTGCGCGACTGCGTAGTGGAGATCGACACCCCGGCCTGACCCCGCCCGGCTCCTCGTGGCCGATGCGCCGTCCCAGAGCCCGGTCGAGGTGGGCGAGGCGCGTCGGGCGGGCGCATCCTGGAGGGGGAGCGAGACGCCGCGCGCCGACCCGGTCGTGTCTCGATACGGCGGCATGCCGGGCGGGCGTGGCGGCATGCGGTGCCGAGAGCCCACTCGGGAGTGACCATGAGACTTTCCTTCCTCGAACCCCTGTACCAACAGCCGGGTCCTTTCGCGTCCGTCTATCTGGACACCTCTCGCGATGCCGCCGTCGACGACCCCGATGCCGCGATAGAGCTGCGCCGACGGCATCTTCGGGACGCTCTGACGGCCGAGGGAGCGGACCGGGACTCCATCACCGCGGTGGCGGACACGGTGGGCGGTGACACGGACGTCCCCGGCACCCACGGGCAGGCGGTGTTCACCGCGCACGGGCACCTGGCCCTGGCGGACGAACTGCCCGCTCCACCCGCACGGGACACCGCGCACTTCGGCACCCTGCCGGACACCATGCCGCTGATCGTCCAGCACGCGCCCGGCATCCCGTACCTGGCCGTGTACGTGCACTACACCGGCCGTCACGCCACCGACGCCGTCGGCACCGTACGGATCGACGCCGAGGCCGGCACCTGGCCGCTGACCCGGGTCACGCCCGGACACCGTCTCCACGAGCAGATCCCGGTGACCGACTGGCTGAACGCCGCCGCTGAGGTGGGCCGGGAACTGGAGGGCCACGCACGGCGCATCGACGTCGAGACGGTGGTCGTCGCGGGCGACGTCTGGGCGCGGGGCATCCTCGTCCGGCGGCTTCCGGTCTCCCTGCGCGGGCAGACCGTCACGGTCGCCGGCGTGGATGCGTCCCAGCCCGGACGGGCACTGCTGGAGGGGCAGCTCGACGACCTCTTCCGAGGGCGCATGGCCGCGCGCGACCGGGCGCTGCTCGGTGCCTTCCTCGCCGCGCGAGCCCATGGCGGAACGGCCGCGGAAGGTCTTGCCGCCGCCGTGTCGGCCCTGCAACGCGGCAGGGTCAGGGCCCTCTTCCTCAACAACCACCCGGAGTCGCCGCTGCGCCTGTGGATCGGCCCGGAACCGGGCCAACTCGCCCTCACCGAAGACGAACTGCGCGCCTACGGGATTCGGGAGGTCAGCGAAGAGCGGGCCGACGCGGCCCTGGCCCGCGCCCTCGTCGGTACGGGCGCCGAACTGGTCGTGGTGCCCGAGCGGGAGCTGCGGCTGCGGGAGGGTGTGGGCGTGCTGCTGCGCTACGGCGAACCCGCGTCCGGTGCCTGAACGGGCTCTGGGCAGGGGCAGGACGGCGGCTTCGGCCCGTGATCACAGGTGTGCCCACCGCTGCTCGCGCCGGGGAACGGTGGCGCCGCCGCCGGCCCGCACGGCGTTCACGACCGCCTGGTGCAGTCGGCGGCTCTCCTGCCGGGAGGGGCAGGGCAGCGGGCTTCCGGCCAGGGTGAACCACCGGGACGTGCCGCTGTACCGGACCTGCACATCGGCCCGCTTGCCGTCCCAGGTCGTGCGCACGGTCAGGTCCCCGGTGAGGATCCCCGTCCCGTCGGTGCGGGCGCCGCCCCGCCCCGTGAACACGCCCGTCGTCGTCCATGACGTCCCCACCATGGCCTTCGCCTTCCTCTCGCCTTCCTGTCCCGGGCCCCTCATCCCTTGAGGACGCCCAGCGGCACCAGGCGGGCCACGAGGCGCCCCAGGTCGTTGTGTTCGCTCGCCCGGACCACGGCATCGACGTCCTTGTACGCCTGCGGTGCCTCCTCGGTGACGCTGCGCCAGGAGGCGGGGCGCACCGCGACCCGCGCGTCGGCCAGCTCCAGGCGCAGCCGCCGACCGGACATCTCGCGGTGGGCGCGATGCCGGCTCCAGACGCGGCCGGCGCCGTGGCAGCAGGAGTCGAAGGCCCGATTGCCGGTGATGCCGGAGATGTCGAAGCCCACTCCGCCCGGCGAGACGACTCCGCCGCGGTCGATGTCGGTCGCGGCCACACCGCCGATCGGGAAGCCATAGCCCCAGTGGATGTCGGGCATGGCGTACGAGGCGCGGACGATGCCCGGGAGCGTGGCCACGTGGGCGACTTGGGCGAGGGCCTGGTCACCGGGCTCGTCCGGCAGCAGCGCGTGCGGCGCGAGAACGGCGCCGGGCACCCGCATGGCGCCGGTCCGTTCGATCCGGAACCGCCAGGGTCCCTGCGCCGTCAGCCGGATGTCCATGTCGGTGCGGCCTCCTCGGCGAGCCGTTCCGGCGCGGGAGCCGGACGACGTCACACATCCAGCGTCACCCGGCAGGCCCACCCGTGCGAGTCCGGGGCCAGCCTCAGCCCGTGCAGGGCCACGGCCTTGGGCACGGCCCCGGTCTGCGTGGCCGTCGAACTGCCGCACATCGTGCAGCGCACCCGCACTCCGCCCGGCTCCGGCGTCACCGCGACGTCCGACGGCAGCTCGTCCGCGACGTCCATGCGGTAGATGATCTCTTCGAGCACCCCGGCCAGGAGACGGTCGTCGTCCTCGGCGCACACCATGTACTGCCGTGCGGTGCCCGACGCGTCCGCGGGCAGTTCGGCGAAGCTGCCGACCATGCCGCGCACCGCCTCCGCGATGCATTCCTCGCGGGTCGGCGCCCAGGCCTCGACCCGCAGATCACCGGTGTGCGGAACGCTTCGATGACCGCACGGCGGCTGCCCCGGCCCGTGCCCGTGTCGTACCGGCACAGTCATGCGGCTCACCTCCACGGATGGGAACTGGCCCCTGGTCCTTCCACCGGTCCGCGCACCGAGACACCCGGCGCCGGCCACCGTCGGCAGGCACGCACGGTCGCGTCTTTTGGTGGCGCGACGGGGTCAGGCGCGGTGTGCGGGGGCATCCGTCTCGCCGGACCCTCGGCGAAGGCGTCTGGCCGTCGGCCCGGTTGCGGACTCCCGGTGCTCGCCGCGCACGCCGAGGTCGACGGCGGCCCGCTGCATCGAGCGGATCATCCCGTCCAGTTCCTCGATACCGGCCCGGACGCGCTGGGCCGCGAAGTCGTCGGTGATCCGGGGCAGGGCACCGGCGAGGCTCAGTCCCGCCGAGAAGATCCGGTTGATCGTGTCGGACAGGATCCGGCTCATGAGCGGGTCCGTCAGCGCCTGGTCGGGAACGCACCGGGCGAGGGGTGTCGCGTCGTGCCGCAGACCCGGGGGCACACCGTCGGCGGACGGGCCGCGCAGCCACCGGCCGATGGACTCACCCGCGAGGAGGCCGTAGAGCCGCATGATCCGGAGGCTGTGCTCGGACGGCTGACCGGGCTCCGACATATGTGTCGAGACCACGCCGACCAGTCGCCCCACACAGTCGACCAGCGGTGTGGACTGAACGGCCCGTACCCCGGCGGTACGGAAGATCCCTTCGTGCGGTGCCATGTCAGGGGCGGCGAGGACATCGGCCACGACCGCCTGGGCGCCCTGCCGGGCGGCTCGTCCGCATACGCAGTGCTCGCCCTGCACCACAGCGAAGTGGTCGAGGAACCCGGGGCCGAAGCCGCACTGGGTGACCAGGACGAGCGAGCCGTCGCTCAGGTCGACGACCTGGACGTTCCCGAAGTCGGCGCCCGCGAGGGCCATGGCCGTCCGTACGACACGCACGAGTACCAGGGCCAGATGCGGGGCGTCGCGCAGTTCCGCCGCCGCATCCTGCAACTGCCGCAGGGCGGACGGGTCATCCAGGGCGAGGGAGACACATGTGCCGAGCTGATCGGCCCGCACGGCGTCCGCCACCACGCCGGCCGGCCGCGGTGACGTCGCACGGTAGGAAACCGTCACATGCTCCAGCGGGCCTGCGAGAATCTGAGAACGATCCGGCAGCATGGCACCACGCCCTCGCTCGGGTGCTCTCGCGGACACCAGCAGCTTACGTCCCCGGTGCCGCCCGGGACAGTCGGCCAGACCCGTCCCGTGGCCATGGCCCGAGGCCCGGCCGGCGGACAGGCGGACGGCCCCGGCCGCCGCCGGTCGCCCGGCCCGTCACCGGCGAAAGCGTGCGGTCCACAGGGGTTCCACCAGGTCCCGTTCGGCGTCCCACTGCGCATACCTCCGCCGGTCCAGGGCCACACGCAGGACCGCCCGCGCCGCGCAGCAACCGGCGGCCACACCGACTCCCGCCACGCCGCCCACGAACCAGCCGTTGGACCTCGCGGCGAGCGTGCTCATCGGTGGGCCGGTGGTCCTTCCGTGCCGGTCCACCCACACCCGCACGGTGGCGCCCCTGGGTGTTCCGGACTCCACGAGCGCGGTTCCCGCCCTCGCCCTGCCGTCGGCGTCGGTCCAGCGGACGAGCGCGGGCTGCCGCCCCGTTGCCGGATCGCCCCGGACGTCCGATGCCAGGCGGGTCGCGACCTCGTGCCGTTCGGCCGCCTGCGCCGTCACGGTGCGCATCGACACCTCGTACGCCGCCTGTCCCGCGCTGAACGCGGCCACGGGCACTCCGAGGACGAGGACGACCATCAGGACCCGGCGGAACCAGCATTCGAGTCTGTCGGACGCGCGTCCGAGGGGGTTCGCCCCCCGAGGTGCCCACGGTCTGCGTGGCGGTGGCGGACCGGACGTGTCAGACGAATCCGGTGTGCTCATGTGTCGGCCTCCAGCACGTCACCGGCCCCTTCACCCCCTCGCTACCACTGTCGGACGGCGGCACACTTCGCTTCCAGGGCCGAAGGTCCCCGCAGGGCCGGCTGGACGGGTCAGATGCACGACCTGAAGACAGCCCTGTGCGGCGCCACCCGTCAGCGGCTCCGGCGGGAGTTGAGCCGGGCGGCCTGGCGGGTCAGATGGTCGCGCTCGGCCGCATTGGGTGCCTTTCGGGCCGCCTCGACGTACAGCCGTGCCGCCGTCGCCGGGTCACCGTCGCGCTCGTGGAGGTACGCCGCCACCGCCGCATGGCGTGGCAGCGCGGGGTCCAGGGCCGCGAGCGCCGCAAGGCCCGCGCGCGGCCCGTCGGCCTCGCCGACGGCGACGGCGCGGTTGAGCCGGACGACCGGGCTGTCGGTCAGGCGCGCGAGCTCGTCGTACCACTCGACGATCTGCACCCAGTCGGTCTCCTCGGCGGTGGGCGCGTCGGCGTGCAGCGCCGCGACGGCCGCCTGGGCCTGGAACTCGCCCAGCCGGTCACGGGCGAGAGCGGCCTGCAAGATCGCGACGCCCTCGGCGATCGACGCGGTGTCCCACCGGCCGCGGTCCTGCTCGGCGAGCGGGATCAGGCTGCCGTCGGGCGCGGTCCGGGCGGCCCGCCGGGCGTGGTGGAGCAGCATGAGGGCGAGCAGCCCGGCCACTTCGGGGTGGTCGATCGCGGCCGCGAGCTGCCGGGTGAGCCGGATGGCCTCGGCGGCGAGGTCGATGTCGCCCGAGTAGCCCTCGTTGAAGACCAGATACAGGACGCGCAGCACGGTGGCGACGTCGCCGGGCTGGTCGAACCGCACGCGGGAGACGGTGCGCTTGGCCCGGCTGATGCGCTGCGCCATGGTCGCCTCGGGCACCAGGTAGGCCTCGGCGATCTGCCGGGTGGTCAGCCCGCCGACGGCGCGCAGGGTGAGCGCGACCGCGGACGACGACGTCAGTGACGGGTGGGCACACAGGAAGTAGAGCTGGAGCGTGTCGTCCACCGCGGGCGCCGGCCCAGGGGCCGGCTCCTCCTCGACGCGGTCCTCACGCCGGCGGCGGGCGGTGTCCGCCCTGGTCGCGTCGAGGAACCGGCGCCAGGCCACGGTGACCAGCCAGCCCTTCGGGTCCCGCGGCGGGTCGTCAGGCCACACGCGGACCGCCTCGACCAGCGCGTCCTGCACGGCGTCCTCGGCCGCCGCGAAGTCGGCTCCGCGGCGGACGAGGATCGCGAGCACACTCGGCGTGAGGCTCCTCAGCAGGGCCTCGTTCATCGAAGATGGCACTCCGTGATGGTGGGCGGCGCGGCCAGGAACGGGCGCACCTCCAGCCACTCGTGGATCGGCTTCCCGCCGGCACCGGGCGCGGCCGACAGCTCCCCGGCCAGCTCGATGGCGCGCTCGTAGCTGTCGACGTCGATCACCATCCAGCCGGCGATGAGGTCCTTGGTCTCGGCGAACGGGCCGTCGGTGACCGGCGGGCGCCCCTCACCGTCGTACCGGACGAACGTCCCCTCCGGGGCGAGCGCCTGACCGTCGACGTACTCGCCGGTCCCTTCGAGCCGGGCCGCGAAGTCCTGCATGAACTGCACATGTGCCGAGATCTCCTGCGGCGTCCACCGGTCCATCGGTACGTCGTTGACCGCCGCCGGAGCGCCGCGGTAGTGCTTGAGCAGCAGGTACTTGGCCATCGTGTGTCTCCTCGGTGCTGGTGCGACCCATTGTGGTCACATTCACCGCTGGGACGGAGCCGGTGCGGGAATCTCGACATCGCCGTCCGAACTTTTTCCGGCCCTCGTCCCGCGATGGCTGCCCGCGGCCGTCGGCGGTAGCCTTTTCGAAGGCGTATGTGACCGAACAGTCGAGGCTCGCACCCTCCAAGACCTTCGACATCCCGGGCCCCGCGGTGTTCGAACCCTGATGTTCGACCGGTAATGGGATTCACATGGGCTGGCTGACCTTTGGATACTTCGTAGCGTATATTCCCTACGCCATGCTGGTGAAGGCTCTCGCCAGCGGGGTGACCCCGCTGTCGTCCCAGCCGGTCAGCGGCTACGAGATGCTGCCCGCGGCCGTCCTCGGGCAGCTTGTCGCGATGGTGCTGTTCGTGTGCGTGACGGGCCGGTGGCGGCACATGCGGCGCATCGGGATCGGCGGGCGCCGGATTCCGATGGCGGGGCGGGAGACACTGGCGGCCGGCTTCTTCACGTCGCTCATCATCGGTGCCACCACGATGAACTACACCTTTGCCGGCGTCTCCATCCTGTTCATGCTGTTGCTGATGCGGGGCGGGGTCCTCATCCTCTCCCCGTTGATCGATGTGTCCGACGGCCGCCCGGTCATGAAGCACTCCTGGTCGGCGCTGCTGCTCAGCCTGATCGCGGTCTCGGTCGCTCTCGGTGATGTGAACAGCTACCACCTCACCCTGGCCGCCGTGCTGAGCGTCCTCGTCTACCTGGTCGGCTACCTCGGCCGGTTCGACATCATGAGCCGAGTCGCCAAGAACGGTGTCGTCGCAACGGACCGGCGGTTCTTCGTGGAGGAACATGTCGCGGCACCGGTCTGGCTGGCCGTGCTGCTGGGCGCCGGGGCACTGGCCGGGCAGCCACAGCTGGCCGCGGGTTTCACCACGTTCCTCGCCACACCCGCCGCGTTGGGCGCGGCGGGCATAGGAGTGGCCTACGAGGTGCTGTTCGTCTTCGCTTCGCTGATCTACCTCGACCGGCGCGAATACACCTGGGGAGTGCCGGCCTGGGCGTTCGCCAGCCTGATGTCCGGCCTGGTCGCCTCCTACGCGCTCGCATGGCTCGCCGGGCTCGTGGCTCCGGGGAGCAGCCAGCTCATCGCGCTCGCGTTCGGCGTCGGCGCGGCCGCGGCCCTGGCCTGGCCGTCGGCGGCCCTGTGGTGGCGAACCCGCGGCACCGGCGCGGCATGCCGGGTGCTGTTCGTCTGCGGCGGGAACACCTGCCGCTCGCCCATGGCGGAGGTCATCGCATGGGCCCAGGCCGCGGAGGCGGGCATCGTACATGTCTTCCGTTTCTCCAGCGCGGGTGTCGCCACGCCGCTGCCCGCACATTCGATGGCGCTCGGTGCCCGGTTGGCGCTCGCCGACCTCGGGCTGCGACGGGTGCCGGGCCGGGGAAACCCCCGCCGTCACCGCGCGCGCCCGGTCAACCCGGAACTGTGCCTGGTCAGCTCCGTCATCTACTGCATGACCGGAGCCCATCGCGACAGGGTGATCGCCCTGGTGCCCGAGGCCGAGGGCCGTACCCTCCGGCTGGACCCGTACGGCGACATACCCGATCCGGAGGGGCAGTCCCCGGAGGCGTACCGGCAGTGCGCGCAGCACATCCAGCGCTCCGTCCAGGTCCGCTTGCGCGAGCTGGCCGAGTCCTACGCCCCCCGCCGCACCACGTCGGGACGGGGGTGAGGCAGGGATGACCCATGGGCTTTGCGACGGACTGTCCCTGATCACCGCCCGCCACTGCAAGCGGGCCTTTCTGGACCAGGTGGTGCCGAAGGACGACCTGGCGGAGGTGTTCCTCGCCGCCGGTCACGCGCCGTCGAGCCGCAACACCCAGATGTGGCAGGTGACGGTGGTGACCGGCGGCACCCTCAAGGCGCTGGTGGACGCCCTGTGCGAGGCGTTCGACCGTGGTGACCCGCCCCGCCCGGACTGTGCCGGCCGGCCGGCGTCGCTCGACGAGGCCGTCGAGCGACGCGCCGAACAGGCCGTGACCGGGGTGCTGTCGGCCAAGGGACACACCGTCTGGGACCGCGCCGCCGCCCGGGCGCACCTCCGTGACAATCTGCGCTTCTACGGGGCTCCCACCGCCCTGGTCTGCGATCTGCCCCGCAACGCGGTGCCGGGCACCTTCCTGGAGCTGGGCCTCTTCCTGCAGAACATCATGCTCGCACTGGTGGCCAGGGGGCTCGGCAGCTGTCCGCAGTTCAGCGTCGCCGGGTACGGAGATGTGCTCCGAGCGCATCTGGGAATCCCCCCTGACCGGCTCGTCGTATGCACCATGGCTGTCGGCTACGCGGACGAGACAGCCCCGGTCAATCGGTTCGTCCCACGGCGAGCCGGTCTGGAGGAGTACGTCCAGTGGCGCGAGTGACGAGCGGATACGGAGCCACCCTCGGGCGTCGGGCCCGGCTGGTCGCGGTGGCCGCCGAACCGGAAGACCTCGCCGCCCGTTCGCTGCGCGGCCTCGCCGCGGTGGCGGACGAACTGGAGGTCCGCGCCGATCTGGTCGGCGACCCCGATCCGTCCCGGCTGCGCCGGCACTTCGCGGGGCAGCTGACCTACAGCCTGCGCTCGGCGCGACAGGGCGGGCGCTCGGCTGTCGGCCCGGTGGAACGGCGCACCCGGCTGCTGCGCGCGGCCGACCACTACGAACGGGTCGACCTCGAGGCGATGGACGACGTGTGCCCGGAACTGCTGGCGGCCATCCCGGTCCGGCAGCGGCGTCTCACCTGGCACGCGTCCGCGACCGCGGGCAGGGCCGAGGGCGCGGGGCTGCGGGAGGCGGCACGCAGACTCCGGGAGCGGTTCGCCGCGATGTCCGCCGTACCGGCGGCGCTGTACCTCCTCGCGCCGCGGTCGGGCGCGCAGTACGGGTCCGCCGCCCCGCTGCTGCTCGCCGGGCTCGGACGCACCGACGTCACGGCGTTCGCGTCCGGTCCCGCCGGCCTGTGGACCCGGGTGCTGGCGCCGTGGCTCGGAGCGCCCGTCGTCTACGGCCGGGTCGGTGCGCCGGGCGCCGACGGCATGCCGAGCGTGGACCGGCTCCGGTCCGACTACGGCCTGCCCGCGCTGGCTCCGCTCAGCGCCCTGCTCGGCATCGCCGGGCGCGCCCCGGGCGGGTCGTTGTCGCCCCGGCTGCACAACGCGGCGCTGCGGGAGCTGCGACTGCCCGCGCTGTACCTGCCCTTTCAGGTGGACAGATTCCCCCACTTCTGGCAATGGGGCACCGACTTCGGCGCGCTGGGCGGGCTGCCCCTGCGCGGCCTGACCGTGACCGCCCCGCACAAGGAGAGCGCGCTCCAGGCGGCCGACGTCGCCGACCCGGAGGCGCTCGGCAGTGGCGCGGCCAATCTGCTGTGGCTCGACGCCGGGCGCTGGCGGGCGGCCACCACCGACACCGTGGGTGCCCTGCGTGCCCTCGCCCTGCACGGAGTCGACCCGAGCGGCCGCAAGGCCGCCGTCATCGGCTGTGGCGGCGGCGGACGGGCCGTCGCCTGGGCCCTGCGCGCGGCCGGAGCCAGGGTGACCCTGGTCAACCGCGGGGCGGCCCGCGGCCGGGAAGCCGCCGCGCGGCTCGGACTTCCCTACCTGCCGCTGTCCGGGTTCTCCCCGGCCGGATACGACCTGCTCACCCACGCCACACCCCAGGTGGAGCGGGAGCCGTTCCCGGTCGCCGCGGCCGACTGGGACGCGGTGGTGCTGGAGATGGCCTACCGCGACCCGCCGACCGCGCTCACCCGCGCCACCCGGGCCCGCGGTCTGCTCGACATCGACGGCTGGCAGGTCCTTTCCGTCGAAGTACGGGAGCAGTTCCGGCTGATGACGGGCCATCAGATGCCCGAGACGCCGCCCCTGCGCTCCCTGGACCGCGGGTCCGCCGAGCAGGCCGCCGTCCACGGCCCCACCGCGTCGGGGGGACCGGCACCGACACACCGCACGGGGCGGGAGACACCATGACAACCCGTCCGACAGCCCCGTCCGGACCGCCCGCACCCGGCCCGCCCGGCACACCGGATGTGTCGGCACTGCTGGGGGAATGGGTCAACACCGACCGGCACACCACGAAGGGCGCCCGCCTGCTGAACGTGACGCGGCAGGACGAAGGCGTGTGCGTCAGGGCTTTCGGGGCCGGCCGCCCACAGCCGGGCGACTGGGGTGCGGCACCGGCGGTCCTGTACACCCCGCCGGGCACGCCGTCGGTCGCCTGGGCGTTCTGCGTCGGCTACGACATCGGCGCGCTGCGCACCGTCGTGTGCGCCTACCACAAGACGGGCATCCTGATCGCGACCACGGCCACCGTCTTCAGCGGCGATGGGCGGGGCGCCGACCACTGGGCCCGCTCGTTCTTCCACCGGACGGAGGCGCGGGCATGACGGCGCACCCGGTCGATCCGGCGCCGCTGGCAGGCGACTGGGTCAACTTCGACACCACGGCCACCGGCATCGACCTGGTCGGTGCCGCGGTCGACGGCGGCCGGCTCATGCTGCGGATCACTGAACGAGGCGATCCGAAGACCTCACAGGCAACACCGGAACCGGAGACCACGCCGGTCACCGGCGCCGTGCTGCCCGCGGTGCCGCTGGCCGATGACATCGACGCGTCCGAGGCCGTCGCCTTCCTCGCCGAAGGCCCGCTCGGCTCCCGGCAGGTCGTCCTCGTCGGCTATCTCAACCGCGGCCTGCTGACCATCGACGTCCACACCGTCCACCCCGCCCACGCGCGGATGCCCAACGTGATGTACCGCGCCCACTTCTACCGCCTGGAAGGGCCCACCCCGACATGACCGACGACCTGTTCCGAACCGCCGCGTCGGTCCGCGACGCGGCGATCGGAGACGACCGGGCTGTTCTCGCCACCGCGGCCAAGCTCGCCGCGGACAGATTTGCCGCCCGCGCCGAGGAGTACGACCGCAAGGCCGTCTTCCCCGCCGAGGATTTCGACGACCTGTTCGCCGGCGGATTCCTGGGCGTCACCGTGCCCCGGGAGTACGGGGGCCTGGGCTACGGCCCCCGGCAGCGCCACACCCTGCCCCTGTGGGAGATGACCACCGCGCTGGCCAAGGCCGATCTGTCGCTGGCCCGTTGCTGGGAGGGGCACGCCAACGCACTGGTCCTCATCGACGCCCTGGCCACCCCGGAGCAGAAGCGACGCTGGTTCGCCGGCGTGGTGGAACACGGGGACAAATGGGCCGCCTGGAGCGGCGAACCGCAGGCCCCGAAGCCGGGCGAGAGACTCAGCTTCGGCACCACGCTGGTGCCCGTCCACGACGGCTGGATCCTCCATGGCGGCAAGGCGTTCGCCACCAGCGCCACCGGAGCACAGTGGGCGATCCTGCTCGTCGATCCCGCCACCCCCGGCGGAGCCCGCCGGACCCGGGAGGTCCACGGGAGGCTCCTGCTGCTCGCCTGCGACCTGTCCGATCCGACCGTGACCGTGGATGCCTCCTGGTGGGACCCCGTCGGCATGCGCGCGACGGTCAGCCACGCGGTGCGCTTCAACGACACCTTCATTCCGCGCGAACACGTCATCGGCGGCCCCGGCGGCTACTTCGAGGGGCAATGGCAGACCGCTTTCGTTCCCCATTACGCGGCGAGCTTCCTCGGCGGTGCCCTCGGCGCCTACGAGTACGGGCTCGCCTATCTGAAGCGGCAGGGCAAGAGCAAAGACCCCTATGTGCAGCAACGGGTGGGCAGCATCGCGGTCAATGTGCAGACCGCCCGCCTCTGGCTGCGCCATGTGGCCGGTCTGTGGGACGAGGGCAGGCTCGACGAGGCCCGGATCGCCGGGGACAGGGCCTGGCATCTGATCGCGCGTACGACCCGGGAAACCGTCCATCACGTCATCCAGGTGTGCGGCGCCCGCAGCCTGGTCCGCCCCAGCCCGGTGGAGCGGATCCTGCGTGACCTGACGTTCTATCAGCTCCATGACGTCGGCGATCATGTACTGGCCACCATAGGGCGGGCCGAGCTGGGCGAGCCGTACGACCCGTCCTTCCACACGCTCTGAGACGAGCCGTCCGCTCCGCACGGCGTCAGCGTCGCGGCCCGTCCGGCGATGTCGCGGTCGGGTGATCATGGCGGTCGGGTTCGTCCGGCGCGGTCGTCTTGGCCGCCTTGGTCGTCGTGCCCGAGCGGCAAGGGGCCGCCGACGTCGGGCCCGGTCCTTGCCGCCAGCTCGGCGAGCCGCGTACAGGCCTGCTCGATCTTCTCGTGGGCCTGGTCGCGTTCGGTGATCGCCGCGGCGAGCAGCAGCGCGGTCAGCGCGACGGCACCGTTGAACGCCTGCAGAGCGATCATGTTGACCAGCAGCCCGTGTCCGGCGAACGGCCCTGTTCTGCGGGTGGCGGCGAGGATCGCGAAGGTCGACACGGCCAGCGCGCACGGAGCCGCCCCGCTGCGCTGGAAGCGGAAGGCGGCCCAGATGAGCACCGGGAAGGCGAGGAAGATCAGCGGCGCGGGAGACGTTTCGAGGACGGCGACGGCGGCGGTGGCCACGACGAGCAGAGAGCCCTCCGCCCACCGGGACCGCGGCACGGCCTTCGGCCTGCGCGCCGAGCGGAGCACGAGGATGACCGGGGTGACCATGAGCACGCCCATCGCGTCGCCGGTCCACCAGACCCACCACGTCAGCCAGAATCTGTCGTCGGGCAGCGCGCCGGCGAAGTGGAGCGTGACACTGCCGACCGTCGCGCTGATGAGCATGCCGGCGAACGCGCCCAGCAGGATCAGCCCGAGGACGTCCCGCAAACGGTTCGTGTCGGTGCGGAATCCGGCTCGACGCAGCAGCGCCCAGGAGCAGAGCGGCCCGAGTGTGTTGCCCGCCGTGATCGCGAGCACGGCGGGCAGCGAAGGGCCGAGCGAGATGTTGATCAGGAACGCGCCGAGTGCGATCCCCGGCCAGACCCGCGTTCCGAGCAGCAGCAGACCGGCCACCGCGATGCCCGTCGGCGGCCACAGGGGCGTGACCTGGCCGCGCACGAGCGGCTCGAGCAGGCCCAGCCTGCCCGAGGCGTAATACAGCGCGGCGACCACACAGATCTCCAGCGCGGTGCTGCCCCGGCGCCGGAGCATGTCACGGGATGCGACGCTCATCGGGAGGTCACTTCCTCCGTCCGGCCCCGTACTTCATCATCCGCCGCTCACCCCGGATGCACCACCGCCTCGCTCGCCCGGGTGTCCCCCGCAGGGGTGCGCAGGGCGAGGATCGCCATGTCGTCGTGCCCGTCGCTGGGGTGGCGGTCGGCCAGGGTCTGCACGAAGTCCCGCAGGGGCAGCGCGGCGTGGGCACCGGCCAGCGCGGCCAGTTCGTCCAGGCTTTCGTCGAGGGGGTGATCGGGGTGTTCGATGAGCCCGTCGGTGAAGAAGACCATGGTGGTGCCCGGCGGCAGGGCATGGGTGTGGTCGGGTCGCGGCTGCCCGCTGCTGACGTTGAGCGGTAGTCCGGGCTCGGCGAACAGGTATTCCGTCCGCCGGTCGGGGCCGATCAGCAAAGGCGGGAGGTGGCCGGCGCTGCTCCAGTGCAGCCGCCAGGCATGCCCCGCGGGTTCGACGCGCGCCAGGCTGATGGTGGTGACCGGGTTGTCGGTGATGGACTCGAGCGTGCGGTCGAGCTGGACCAGGCACGCGCTGGGCGGAGTGCACTGCTCGAACAACAGGGCGCGCAGCATGTTACGGGTGGAGGCCATGGCGGCCGCGGCCTGCAGATCGTGGCCGACCACGTCGCCGATGACGATCGCCACCGCACCGTCGGGCAGCAGGATCGCGTCGTACCAGTCCCCGCCGACCCGGTTGGGCTCGGCGGCGGGCCGGTAGATCGCCGCGGCCTCGAACGGGCGCAGATCGGGCAGGGTCGGCAGCAACAGCCGCTGGAACTGCTCGGATCCGGCGCGGACCTGCTCGAAGAGGCGGACGTTGTCCACGGCGATGCCGGCGGCGCTGGCCAGGGCGACGACGACGTTCTCGTCGTGGACGTCGAAGGGGCGTCCGTCGCGTCGCTCCGACAGATAGAGACCGCCGTAGATCTTGCCGCGGACGTCGATGGCGACGCCGAGCAGGGTGCGCGTGGCCGGGTGACCGGGTGGGAACCCGGCCGAGGCCGGGTGGGAGGGGACGCGGTCGATCCGTAGCGGCTCGGGGTGACGGATCGGGTCCCCGAGGACCCCCAGGCCACAGGGAAGTCCCACCCCGGCCAGGGCGGCACGCTCCTCGTCCGACAGTCCGGCGGCGACGAACTGCCCGAACTTCTCGCCCGACTCGTCGAGTACTCCCAGCGCCCCGTACCGGGCGCCGACCAGTTCCATGGCCGTGGTCACGATGCGGCGCAGCACCGCAGGCAGCTCCACCTCCCGGGTGATCGCCACCACGGCGTCCAGCAGGCCCTGAACCCGTTCCTTGGCGGCGGCCAGGGCACGCAACTGCTCCTCGATCCGGCCCAGCTCGGTATCGAGACGCCCCAGCAGCTCGGGGTGGCGCTCAGATGGCACATCCATCACTTCCGATTCCACTGCCTCGCGGCTCCCGTTCAACCTCGCCCCGCACCGTGCGGGCAGACGCGGTCACAGGCCGGTGTCGTCCCCGTGGCTCGGGAGCCGGCCGACGAGGCCGGATCCCTGTTCCCGCGGACCACCGCGCAGGGACTGCTCGGCGGATGACTCGCGCGGCATGCGGACCTGGATGGACCGGCTGCCGTAGCGGATCGCGTGGGTGATCAGCTCGCTGAGGATCAGTTCGATGGCATACCCGGTCTCCTCCCGTCCCCAGGCGTCCAGGATGCGGCCGCGGTCGGCGGGGATCGGGGCCGCCGCTGCGGGAGCGCAGGTGACGCCCCACTCGGCGACCACCTGGTCCCGGGCCTACAGCCGGGCGGGGGCCGGCGGGGGCGGCCGGCTGTTCCGCCTGCCGCTGACCGCTTCAGCGGCACTGCCCTGGGCGTCACGAGGCCGTGTGGTGCCGAAGGGCGTCGAGCGCTCGGTCGACGGGGCCGAGGACCGGCGCGGCCAGCTTGTTCGTGGCCTCGTTGTTGACCCAGCGGTGCGGCCTGGTCGGGGCGTATGCCTGGGTGAGCTTGACCTCGGCACCCAGCATGCTCAGCCGGGACGGGCTGAGGGCCTTGCGCAGCGCCCTGAACTCCTCGCGCTCCTCACGGGCGGCGTGCCGGGACACCGCACGCCGTACCTCGTTCAGCCGCCGCAGATAGCCGACGCCGTCGGGGCCCGTGTGCCACAGCGCGATCAGCAGCTGCTTGGCCTCCCTCTCCTCGTCACGGCGGCGGGCGGCCAGCTCACGACCGTGCCGCAGCGCGCGACGGGCGACGGGGTGTACGTGCGCCTCTTCGGCCGCCTCGTGCACGGCGAGCAGGCGCATCAGCCGCTCGAAGTTCTGGCGCCGCCACGGACCGGGCAGCGCGGCCTGCAGAAAGCCGAGTTTGATCTGCCGGTGCTGTCGGGTGAGCACATCGACGACGCTTTCCGCGCCCATGGCGCGGGCCACCCGCAGTGACCAGGCCGGTGTGGTCCTCGCCGCCTTGGCCGTGGCCTTCGCGGTGAGCAGCGGCCTGGTCGTCACGTTCAGCGCGGCCGGCTTCGTCAGGATTCGCATGATGCCTCCTTGCTGCGGTCTCAGCGCTCGCGGGTACCCGCGAGCCGTCCCGCTGACGCACACCCGAGCGGGCCGGTTCCGCGGCGGTCCGAGCCCGCGCGGGCCCGCCACGAGCGGGCCGGCGAGGCCGCCGACACCGTACGCGGCGGCGCGCACACGGGTGGTTCGCGGTGTTGAACTGCGGAGCCCTGCCCGAGCACATACGGTGGCGATGTCCGGTGAGACGGGTAGCTCTCATGGTCTATGTCTTCGCCCTGGCCGCCGCATGCCTGCTCGGTATCGGCTTCGTGCTCCAGCAGCACGCCGCCGAACGGGCGCCCGCTGCCGAGGTCCTGCGTTTCCGGCTGCTGTGGGACCTCGCGCACAACGGTGTGTGGCTCGGCGGGATCGGGTGCATGGTCGCCGGGCAGCTGCTGAGCGCCGTCGCGCTCGCCAAGGGCGAGCTGTCCCGGGTGGAACCGCTGCTGGTCACCAATCTGCTGTTCGCCTTCGCGCTGGCGCGTCGGCTGAGCGGTCAGCGGATCGGCGCCTCCGGCTGGGCGGGCGTCCTCCTGCTCGGCGGAGGAGTGATCGCCTTCACCCTGGCCGGGCGGTCCAGCGCCGGCGCGGCGGAGGCGGGGGCCTTCCGCCAATGGACCGTCATCGGCCTGGTCATCGGTATCGCCCTCGTCCTGATCGGCGCCGCACGCCACCTGCCGCTGTTCGAGGAGCCGCCGTTGCTGGCCGCCGCGGCCGGCATGCTCTACGGCGTGCAGGACGCCCTGACGCGGATGTCCAGCGGAATCATCGGCAGCGAGGGGGTGGTCGCGCTGCTCGTCAGCTGGGTGCCGTACACCTTGGTCGCGCTGGCCGTGACCGGCCTCCTGCTGGTGCAGAGCGCCTTCGAGGCAGGGCCGCTGCGCATGTCCCTGCCGGCCCTGACGGCCGCCGAACCGCTCGCGGGCATCGCCTGCGGTGTCGGCTTCCTCGGCGACCGCCTGCGCACCGAAGCCCTCGCACTGGCCTGGCAGGTCACGGGGCTGGTCGCCATCGTCGCCGGTGTCTTCGTACTCGCCCGCCACCCGGCCATGCCCGGCCGGGACACGACCGCCGAGAGCCGGTAGCGCGAACCGATGCGGCTGTACGGCGGATGCCCAGGGTTTGTGCCGGACGCGTCGAGGCAACTCCCTCCTCGACCCTCCGCACACCCGGCTCAGGAGAACCCCATGACCCAAGTCGCCGACTATGTGCTGCACCGCCTGACCGAGTGGGGCGTGCAGCGTGTGTACGGCTATCCCGGAGACGGCATCAACGGACTGCTGGGCGCTTTCGACCGCGCCCGGGGCAACCCGGAGTTCATCCAGACCCGTCATGAGGAGATGGCCGCGTTCATGGCCTGCGCGCATGCGAAGTTCACCGGTGAGGTGGGTTGTTGCACGGCGACCTCGGGGCCGGGGGCGGTGCACCTGCTCAACGGGCTGTACGACGCCAAGCTGGACCACCAGCCGGTGGTCGCCGTGGTCGGCCAGCAAAAGCGGCTCTCCCTCGGCGCCCACTACCAGCAGGAGGTGGATCTGGAGCGGCTCTTCGCCGACGTTTCGGAGTTCTGCCAGATGGTCGTGCATCCGGGACAGGCCCGGCATGTGATCGACCGCGCCTTCAAGACGGCTCTCACCACCCGCGGGGTCGCCACGATCATCATCCCGAACGACGTCCAGGAGGAGGACGCGCAGCCGTCGCCGCCGAAGACACACGGATCGGTGTTCTCCAGCGTCGGCTGGAGCCGGCCCCGGGTGCTGCCCGACCCCGGCGAACTGCGCAGGGCCGCGGACGTCCTCAACGAGGGCAGCAAGGTCGCCATCCTGGTGGGCCAGGGTGCCGCCAAGGCCGAGGGGGAGGTCGTCGAGGCCGCCGAGCTGCTGGGGGCGGGGGTCGCGAAGGCCCTGCTGGGCCGCGAGGTGCTGCCCGACGACCTGCCGTTCGTGACCGGTCCGATCGGTCTGCTCGGCAGCAAGGCGAGCGACAACATGATCCGGAACTGCGACACCCTCTTCGTGATCGGCAGCAGCTTCCCCTATGCGGAGTGGCTGCCGGACGAGGGCCAGGCACGCGGTGTCGAGATCGACATCGACGGACGCATGATCGGCATCCGCTACCCCATGGACGCCCATCTCGTCGGCGACGCCAAGGAAACCCTCCGGGCGCTGATCCCGCTGCTGCACCGCAAGGAGGACCGCGGGTGGCGCGAACAGATCGAGAAGGACGTCCGCGCATGGAACGACCTGTGCGACCGCTGGGCCGGCCAGCACTTCGAGGGCCTGATCAATCCGCAGGCCGTGGCGGCGGAGCTGTCGCCGCGGTTGCCGGACGGGTGCATTCTGACGGCGGATTCGGGTTCGGGGACGAACTGGTGGGCGCGGCATCTGAAGCTGCGCAGGGGCATGCGGGCGTCGCTGTCGGGGACGCTGGCCACGATGGGTCCGGGGACGCCGTATGCGATCGCCGCGCGGTTCGCCCACCCGGACCGGCCGGTGATCGCGTTCGTCGGTGACGGCGCGTTCCAGATGAACGGTATGAACGAGATGATCACCGTCAAGCGGTATCTGGACCGGCTGTCCGGCCCTGCGCCGTTCATCTTCTGCGTGTTCAACAACCAGGACCTCAACCAGGTCACCTGGGAACAGCGCGCCATGGCCGGCGACCCCAAGTATCCGGGCTCCCAGGAGATTCCGGACGTCCCGTACGCGGCGTACGCCCAGTTGCTCGGCCTGAAGGGCATCGTCTGCGACGACCCGGCACGGGTCGGTGCCGCATGGGAGGAGGCACTGGCCTCCGACAGGCCCGTGGTGCTGGAGTTCAAGGTCGACAACGAGATCGCGCCGATCCCGCCGCACCTCATGAAATCCCAGGGCAAGAAGGCCGTCAGGGCGGCGCTGCACGACCCGGAGCGGGCCGGCATCGCCGCCAAGGGCGTACGGCAGAAGATCACCGAGTATGCCGAGCACCTTCCGGGCCGCGGGGACCATGCCCGCAAGTGAGGTCCGGGCGAGGGCCGCTCAGACCGGAAGCGTCGAGGCGTCGTTCAGGCGTACCGCGCACTCCAGCAAAAGCGCGTGGACGAACGCCTGGGGCAGGTTGCCGCGCAGCTGGCGCTGACGTACGTCGTACTCCTCCGCGAACAGCCCGGGCGGTCCGCAGGCCGCCCGGGTCCGTTCGAACCAGCGCAGCGCGCCGACCCGGTCGCCGAGGTGGTCGGCGGCCAGCGCCATGGTGAACCCGCAGAACAGAAAGGCACCTTCGGCTTTGCCGAGGGGGATGCCCGGGTGGGCGAAACGGTAGAGATAGCCGTCCTCGGCCAGCCGCTCCTCGATGAACCGGCGGGTGATCGCATTGCTGGGATCACCGGCGGGCGGACAGCCACGGGCCAGGGGAGTGAGCAGGGCGGCCTCCGGCCCGTCGTCGTCCGCGGCCCTGCGCCACCGGCCGTCCGGCCGCAGACAGCGGCGGCGGGTTTCCGCGAAGACGAGGTCGGCGGTCTCGGCACAGCGCTCGGCCGTCCGGCCCGGCAGCGCTCCGGCCAGGCGTCGCAACCCGCAGACCACACTCAGCCGGGACTGGGTCCACCATCGTTCGTCGAGTTCCCACAGCCCCGCGTCCGGCCGGGCCCAGTTGCGCTGCACCGCGTCGATGGCGACCGTCACCGCTGTGAGCGCATCGGGTGTGAGCCGGTCGTGGTGCGCCGCGGCGGCGAACAGCTGGAGCGCTTCCCCGAACGCGTCGAGCTGGAACTGCCGGGCCGCCTTGTTCCCGACGTGGTCGCCGCCGCCGGGATACCCGGTCAGCGCGAGCCCCCGCTCGTTGGGCACAGGGCCGCCGTCGACGGTGTACGCCGGGTGGAGCCGCTCGCCGTCGGCGAGGACGCGTTCCGCGGTGAACCGTACGGCGGTGTCGAGGAGTTCGTGCGGGCCGTGGGCGGCGACGGCGAGGCCCGCGTAGCACTGGTCGCGCACCCAGGCGAAGCGGTAGTCGTAGCTTCGGCCGGTGTTGGCGCGCTCCGGCAACGACGTGGTGGCGGCGGCGACCATGCCCCCCGAGGAACTGGTCAGGCCGCGCAGCACCGCGTACGCGTGCCGAGCGTCGCGCGGCGCGGCAAGGCAGGAGCAGTCCGGCACGGCCTGTCGCCACGCCTCCTCCGTCGCCTGCCAGCACCGCCGCGGGTCCAGCCGGGGCGTGTCGGCCCCGGTCGACAGCTCAAGGACGAGGTCGTGCTCCTCGCGCTTGCGTAGGCGCACCTCACCGCTAAGACCGGACTCGGGATCCCACGAGGCCCGGTGCGCACCGGCCAGCCGGAAGCGCAGCCCGCCCGCCTTCGCCGTCCACACGTCCCCCTCCAGCCGGGCGTCACGCAGGCGGTCGGCGCCGAATCCGGGGCGCGGATCGAGGGTGAGCCTCAGACGCGCCTCGCCGCGTTCCACCCGCATCCGGCGCAGCAGCACCAGGCGGTCCGCGGACGCTGGCATCGCCAGGGCGTCCCGGCATTCGATCACGGAGCCGGCGGTCAGCCAGCGGCTCACCCGGATCAGGGTGCCGTCCTCGTAGTAGCCGCCCCAGACATGCCAGGGGTCTTCCGGTTCGACCCCGAAGTACCCACCGCCCCCGACGAGCGCGGAGAACACCGCGTCACTGTCCCACCGGGGTGCGCACAACCAGACGATCCGCCCCTCCGGGTCCACCAGGGCGCCGCGTTCGCCGTCGGCGAGAACCGCGTAGCCCCGCAGCACCCACGGCGGGCAGAGACCGTTTCCCGGTGTTCGGCGTGTGTCCGCTCTCTCCTCCATGACACGGGGGGTTTCCCGGTGGCCGAGCCGGAAACGGCCTGTACGCCGACCGGTTCGCCGGCCGGAGCGCTGTGCGACGGGTTCCTTGCCCGGCAGAGCCGTCCGGCCGAGCACGTCTTCGTCCGGACGGGGGAGCGGCACCACCGCCCGTTTACGGGACGCGGTTGCCGGTCACCCCATGCCCAGGGCACAGCTGCGCATCCGAGGGAGCACGTCATGACGCTGGTGGCCGACTACGTACTGGAACGCCTCAAGGAATGGGGGATCGAGCGGGTCTACGGCTATCCCGGAGACGGCATCAACGGGCTGCTGGGCGCTTTCGACCGCGCCCGGGGCAACCCGGAGTTCATCCAGACCCGTCATGAGGAGATGGCCGCGTTCATGGCCTGCGCGCATGCGAAGTTCACCGGTGAGGTGGGCTGTTGCACGGCGACCTCGGGGCCGGGGGCGGTGCACCTGCTCAACGGGCTGTACGACGCCAAGCTGGACCACCAGCCGGTGGTCGCCGTGGTCGGCCAGCAAAAGCGGCTCTCCCTCGGCGCCCACTACCAGCAAGAGCTTCCTCTCGCCCAGCTCTTCGCGGACGTCTCGGACTTCTGCCAGACGGTCGTGCACCCCGCCCAGGCGCGCCATGTGATCGACCGGGCCTTCAAGACGGCCCTGACCACGCGATCCGTCGCGACCGTGATCATCCCGGAGGACATCCAGGAGGAGGACGCGCAGCCGTCGCCGCCGAAGGCGCACGGATCGGTGTTCTCCAGCGTCGGCTGGAGCCGGCCGCGCCTGCTTCCCGACCCGGACGAACTGCGCAAGGCCGCGGCAGTGCTCAACGCCGGAACCAAGGTCGCCATGATCGTCGGCCAGGGGGCCGCGCACGCGGAGAGCGAGGTCGTGGAGACGGCGGAACTGCTGGGGGCGGGGGTCGCGAAGGCCCTGCTGGGCCGCGAGGTGCTGCCCGACGACCTGCCGTTCGTGACCGGCCCGATCGGTCTGCTCGGCAGCAAGGCGAGCGACAACATGATCCGGAACTGCGACACCCTGCTGATGGTGGGCACCAGCTTCCCGTACGCGGAGTGGCTGCCCGACGAGGGCCAGGCCCGGGGCGTCGAGATCGACATCGACGGACGCATGATCGGCCTCCGGTATCCCATGGACGCCCATCTCGTGGGGGACTCGAAGGAGACCCTCAAGGCCCTCGTGCCGTTGCTCGCGCGCAAGCAGGACCGCGGGTGGCGGGAGCAGATCGAGCAGGACGTCCGCGAGTGGGACGCGATCTGCCGCAAGCGCGCCGGTCAGCACTTCGGCGGCCGGATCAATCCGCAGGCCGTGGCGGCGGAGCTGTCGCCGCGGTTGCCGGACGGGTGCATTCTGACGGCGGATTCGGGTTCGGGGACGAACTGGTGGGCGCGGCATCTGAAGCTGCGCAGGGGCATGCGGGCGTCGCTGTCGGGGACGCTGGCCACGATGGGTCCGGGGACGCCGTACGCGATCGCCGCGCGGTTCGCCCACCCGGACCGGCCGGTGATCGCGTTCGTCGGTGACGGCGCGTTCCAGATGAACGGCATGGCCGAGATGATCACCGTCAAGCGGTATCTGGACCGGCTGTCCGGTCCTGCGCCGTTCATCTTCTGCGTGTTCAACAACCAGGACCTCAACCAGGTCACCTGGGAACAGCGCGCCATGGCCGGCGACCCGAAGTTCCCGGGCTCCCAGTACATCCCCGACGTTCCCTACGCCAGATACGCGGAGATGCTGGGCCTGAAGGGCATCCGCTGCGACAAGCCGAGGAAGGTCGGGAAGGCCTGGGACGAGGCGCTGGCCTCCGACAGGCCCGTGGTGCTGGAGTTCAAGGTCGACCAGGAGATCGCACCCATCCCGCCGCACATCATGCTCGCCCAGGGCAAGAAGGCGGCCAAGGCGGCCGTCCGTGACCCGGAGCGGGCCGGCATCGCGGCCAAGGGCGTACGCCACAAGTTCGCCGAGGCGGCCGAGCACCTGCCGGGACGGCACACGTGAGTGACGACGGCGCGGGACGGGAGCGGCACGGCTGCCGGATCGACTCGGTGGACGTGCACGCCTTTGACGTGCCGACCGACGGCCCGGACGGCCGGGAGCAGGACGGCACCCTGGAATGGGACTCCACGACCATGGTGCTGGTCCAGGTCGGCGCCGGCGGCCGCACCGGGCTCGGGTACACCTACGGCGATGTGTCGGTCGCCTCGTTCGTCGAGTCCAAGCTCGCGCCGCTGGTGCGGGGCCAGGCCGTCACCGCGCCCGCTGCCCTGTGGCACCGGATGGGACGGCAGATCCGCAACGCGGGCCGCCCCGGCGTCGGAGCCATGGCGGTCTCCGCGGTGGACGTGGCGCTGTGGGACCTCAAGGCCAGACTGCTCGGCCTGCCGCTGATCCATGTGCTCCCGGCGTACCACGACCGGGTGCCGGTCTACGGCAGCGGTGGTTTCACGAACTACCCCCTCGACCGGCTCACGGACCAGCTGGCCGGCTGGGTCGAACAGGGGATCAGGCGCGTCAAACTCAAGACCTCCCGGCATCCCGAACATGACCCGCAGCGGCTGAGCGCGGTGCGGACGGCCATCGGGGACGAACCGGAACTCCTCACCGACGCCAACGGAGCGCTCGGCCGCAAACAGGCGTTGTACTGGGCCCGTCGCTTCCATGACGAGTGGGACGTGCGGTGGTTCGAGGAGCCGGTCAGCTCCGACGACCTGGACGGTCTTCGCCTGCTGCGGGAGCGCGGGCCCGAACTGCTGGAGATCGCGGCGGGCGAATACGCCTACACGACACGGGACTTCGCCGACCTCGTCGAAGGACCCGCCGTGGACTGCCTCCAGGCCGACGTCACCCGCTGCGGAGGCATCACCGGCGTACTGGAGGCGGCCGGTCTGTCGGCGGCCCACCATCTGGATCTGTCGGCGCACTGCGCGCCCGCCGTCTCGGCCCACGCCTTCTGCGCCGTGCGCCGGCTGCGGCACCTGGAGTACTTCCACGACCATGTGCGACTCGAAGACCTGATCTTCGACGGCACCCTGGCACCGGACGGGGGCGCGCTGCGCCCCGACACCGGCCGGCCGGGGCACGGCCTGGAGGTCAAATGGCCCGACGCCGAACGCTACCGGGTCTATGGCACGCGGGCCGCGTGACCAGGATCGCAAAGGAGACCGAAGAACCGATGGCGAAGGCAGCACGCCGGGCGACACGCGAGATCCCGGCCAAGACGCACCCGGAGATCCCCGGCCCGCCACGGGCCCGTCAGACACTCGACGTCGGGAAGCTGGAGCGGGCCCTGCGCAAGGCCGTGCGCGGCGAAGTCCGCTTCGACGCCGGTTCCCTCGGGTTGTACGCCCAGGACGCGTCCAACTTCCGCCAGGTGCCGATCGGTGTCGTGGTCCCCCGCGACCTGGACGATGTCGTCGCGACGCGACCTGGACGATGTCGTCGCGACGCACCAGGTCTGTCACCGGTTCGGCGCGCCCGTCCTCAACCGGGGCGGTGGTACCAGCCTGTCCGGTGAGACGGTCAACGAGGCCGTGGTGATCGACCACTCCAAGTACCTCACGCGGATCGGGAAGATCGACCCGGACCGCCGTCTGGTGACCTGTGAACCGGGCGTGATCAACGAGGAGCTGAACCGGCACACCGGCGCCCACGGCCTGGTGTTCGGCCCGGACCCCTCCACCCACTCCCGGTGTCTGATCGGCGGCAACATCGGCAACAACTCCTGCGGCATTCACTCCGTGCAGTCACAGCTGTACGGGCCCGGCCCGCGCACCAGCGACAACGTGCACGCGCTGGAGATCGTCACCTACGACGGCGCCCGGTTCTGGGTCGGCGTCGACGAGGAGGAGCGCCTCGACGCGATCATCGCCGAGGGCGGCCGCAAGGGCGAGATCTACGCGGCGCTGCGGGACCTGCGCGACAAGTACGCCGACGCCATCCGGGCCGGCTTCCACCCGGCCACCCGGGTGCCGCGCCGTGTCTCCGGCTACAACCTGGACGAACTCCTGCCCGAACGCGGCTTCAACGTGGCACGCGCACTGGTCGGCACCGAGAGCACCTGTGTCACCACCCTCCAGGCGGTTCTCATGCTCACCGCGGCCCTGCCGCAACGCACCACCGTCGTCGTGGAGTACGGCGACCTCGCCGACGCGGCCGAGCACTGCGAGGAGATCATCGAGCGGTTCAAGCCGATCGGCCTGGAAGCACTCGACGACCAGCTCATCCGCGACCAGCAACTGCAGAACATGAACGTGGAGGACATCCAGGAGTTGCCGCACCCCGGCGGCGGCGCCTGGCTGGTGGTGCAGTTCGGCGCGGACAGCACCGAGGAGTCCGTCACCCGGGCCCACGCCTTCGCCGACTGGCTCACCCACGGCAAAGGCTACGCACAAGACCGCATCCGGATCGCCAGGAGCAAACAGGAGGGCGGCACCAGCGAACACCTGTGGGCGATCCGGGAGAGCGGCCTCGGCTCGACCGCGTTCCCGCCCGACGGCAAGGACCACTGGCCCGGCTGGGAGGACTCCGCCGTCCCGCCGGACCGGATCGGCGCGTATGTGCGAGGGCTGCGCAAGGTGATGGACAAGCACGGCATCACCGGTGCCATGTACGGCCACTTCGGGCAGGGTTGCATCCACTGCCGGCTCAGCTTCGACCTGCGTACCGCCGACGGCATCGCCACCTATCGGGCCTTCCTGGAGGAGGCCGCCGACCTGTGTGTGTCCCTCGGCGGCTCGGTGTCCGGGGAGCACGGCGACGGGCAGCAGCGCGGGGAACTGCTGGAGAAACAGTTCGGAGCCCGACTCGTGCAGGCCATGCGGGAGTTCAAGGCGATCTGGGACCCGCAGTGGAAGATGAGCCCCGGCAAAGTGGTCGACGCCTATCGCATGGACGAGAACCTCAAGCTCGGCACCGACTACAACCCGCCGCGACACCCGGTGAAGTTCGCCTACGAGGAGGACGGCGGCGACTTCGCCCACGCGACCCTGCGCTGCGTCGGCATCGGCAAGTGCCGGGTGCCGCAGGCGGAGACGACCATGTGCCCCAGCTATCAGGTGACCCGCGAGGAGAAGCACACCACCCGCGGCCGGGCCCGCCTGCTGCACGAGATGCTGAAAGGCGACGGCATCACCGACGGCTGGCAGTCCGACGAGGTCAAGGACGCCCTCGACCTGTGCCTGGCGTGCAAGGGCTGTACCAACGACTGCCCGGTCAACGTCGACATGCCCACCTACAAGGCGGAGTTCCTGTACCACCACTACCGGTCGCCGCACCGCCGGCGCCCCCGCTACGCCTACGCCTTCGGCTTCATCGACCAGGCCGCCAGGATCGCCGCCCGGGTACCGGAACTCGCCAACCTCGCAACCCAGACACCCGGACTTGCCCGAGTCGTCAAGGCCCTGGCGGGCATCGACCGGCGTCGCCCGTTGCCGCGCTTCGCGCCCATGACACTCCAGGACTGGTTCGCCCGCCGTGGCGGCACCGCCAACCCGGGCGGCCGTCCGGTGGTGCTGTTCCCGGACACCTTCAACAACCACCTCCACCCGAACGTCGGCATCGCGTGTGTCGAGGCGATCGAGGCGGCGGGCTGGCAGGTCGTCATGCCCGAGGGGCACATCTGCTGCGGCCGGCCGCTGTACGACTACGGCTTCCTGGACACCGCCGAACGCTATCTGCACCACGTCCTGGACGTCCTGCGCCCCCACCTGCGGTCAGACACCCCCATCGTCGGCATGGAGCCGAGCTGCCTGGCCGTGTTCAAGGACGAGCTGCCCAAGCTGCTGCCGCATGACGACGACGCCGGGCGACTCACCAAGAACGCCTACCACTTCCCGGAGTTCTTCCGGACATTCGGCATCCAGCCGCCCCGGCTCGACGGCACGGCCCTGCTCTGGGGGCACTGCCATCACCGTGCCACCGGCGGCATGACCCCCGAGCAGGAACTGCTGGAGAAGATGGGCCTTGAGGTGCGCAACCTCCAGGGCGGCTGCTGCGGCCTCGCCGGATCATGGGGTTTCGAGTCGGGCAAGTACGGGATCTCCATGGACTGCGGCGAACAGGCCCTGCTGCCCGCGGTCCGCGCCGCCGCCGACGACTGTCTGTTGGTCGCCGACGGCTTCTCCTGCAAGACGCAGATCAAGCACGCCGGCACCGGACGGCAGGCCCTGCATGTGGCCGAGGTGATGAAGCTGGCCCGGGACAGGGGCAGGGACGCGGTGGCCCGGCTCCCGGAACGGGGTGCCGGATCCCAGCCGAAGCCGCCCCCGCGCACCAGGCTGCTCAGAGTGTCGGCCGCCGTGGCGCTCGCCGCCGCTGTGACCGCGGCCGGTGTGCGGGCCGCGCGGGGCGGTCTCCCGCATTTTCGGCTTCGTTTTGCTGGGTACCCGATCGTTGGTGACGGAAGGGAGGGATGAGCCCATGGCAGGCGGCGACGACTTCTATTCCAGGGACCGTCCCGACAACCCGGAGCTGGCGGAGGACCGGCCCCGTGGCGGCGGTCCTGAGGATCGCCCGCACAGCGGCCACCACGTGTGGATCTGGTGGCTGGTAGTGGCGGCGGTCATTCTGATACTTTTCTTCATTTTCATCTGATGGCCCCATACAGCCTTATGGGCCGTTCAGGTGCCCATGTCATCCCTTCTCGGCGTGTCATCCGGTCCGGGCGTCGGCCTTTTGTGTGTCTCGCAAAAATGGCGGGCGACAGACGCCACGGCGTAGCGCAATCCCGCACCGGGAGACACAACCTGTGAGCATTCTCAACGAGCCTCCGGGGCCGATCGACACCTACGACGGCGAGCTGCCGGTGAGGCGCAGACAGCCCGGGAACGTCGTGGTGAAGTGGATGACGACCACCGACCACAAGACGATCGGCACGCTGTACCTGGGGACATCGTTCGGATTCTTCCTGCTCGGCGGCGTGATGGCCCTGGTCATGCGTGCCGAACTGGCACGACCGGGCCTGCAGATCGTCTCCAAGGAGCAGTTCAACCAGGCGTTCACGATGCATGGCACGGTCATGCTGCTGATGTTCGCCACCCCGCTGTTCGCCGGCTTCGCGAACTGGATCATGCCGTTGCAGATCGGCGCCCCGGACGTGGCGTTCCCGCGGCTGAACATGCTCGCCTACTGGCTGTACCTGTTCGGCTCGCTGATCGCGGTCGCGGGCTTCCTCACCCCGCAGGGCGCGGCCGACTTCGGCTGGTTCGCCTATGCCCCGCTGCACAACGAAAGGTTCTCGCCCGGTATCGGCTCCGACCTGTGGTTCATGGGTCTGGCCTTCTCCGGCTTCGGCACCATCCTCGGCTCGGTCAACTTCATCACCACGATCATCTGCATGCGTGCTCCGGGCATGACCATGTTCCGCATGCCGATCTTCACCTGGAACGTGCTGCTGACCGGTGTCCTGGTCCTCTTCGCCTTCCCGGTCCTCGCGGCCGCCCTGCTGGCCGCGGAGGCGGACCGCCACTTCGGCTCCCGTGTCTTCGACTCCGCCAACGGCGGTGCCCTGCTCTGGCAGCACCTGTTCTGGTTCTTCGGCCACCCGGAGGTGTACATCATCGCCCTGCCGTTCTTCGGCATCATCAGCGAGGTGATTCCGGTGTTCTCCCGCAAGCCGATGTTCGGCTACATGGGTCTGGTCGCGGCGACGAACGCCATCGCGGGGCTTTCCATCACCGTATGGGCCCATCACATGTTCGTCACCGGCGGGGTGCTGCTGCCGTTCTTCTCCTTCATGTCCTTCCTGATCGCGGTACCGACCGGGGTGAAGTTCTTCAACTGGATCGGCACCATGTGGAAGGGCTCGGTGTCCTTCGAGACACCGATGCTCTGGGCGGCGGGATTCCTCGTCACATTTCTCTTCGGCGGTCTGACCGGCGTCATCCTGGCCTCGCCGCCGATGGACTTCCATGTGTCCGACTCGTACTTCGTGGTGGCCCATTTCCACTATGTGGTGTTCGGTACGGTCGTTTTCGCGATGTTCGCCGGCTTCCACTTCTGGTGGCCGAAGTGGACCGGCAAGATGCTCGACGAACGCCTCGGCAAGATGACCTTCTGGACGCTGTTCGTCGGCTTCCACACCACCTTCCTCGTCCAGCACTGGCTGGGCGCCGAGGGCATGCCCCGGCGGTACGCCGACTATCTGGCGGCCGACGGCTTCACCGTGCTGAACACGGTCTCGACGATCGGATCCTTCCTCCTCGGGCTGTCGATGCTGCCGTTCCTCTACAACGTGTGGAAGACGGCCAGATACGGCGAGCCGGCCGCCGTGGACGACCCGTGGGGCTACGGCCGCTCGCTGGAGTGGGCGACCTCCTGCCCGCCGCCGCGGCACAACTTCGTGACACTGCCCCGGATCCGCAGCGAATCCCCCTCCTTCGATCTGCACCATCCCGACATCGCGACGGCCGAGGCCGAAGCCCACGGCGTGTACCGGTGAACGGGCAGGGTGGGCGGTGAGCGAACTGGCGAGACAAGGAAGCGACGGCAGGTTCGCCAACGAAGTCGAGGGCTATCTCCTGTGGCAGGCCAGGATCGCGGAGGCCAGGCAGCGCGCGCAGGAGTTCGTCCGGCCGATGGACTGGCTGACCACCGCGCAGCGTACGGAGATCGAGCGGCACTACGTCACCGACAACCTGCGCCGCGCCAAGGGCGACCTGGAACGGGTCGCGGCCCGGTGCAGGTCCCTGCGGGCCGAGTACGAGCACCGCTACCGGACGCTGCGCAGGCGCTGCGTGGGCTCGGCACTGGCCGCCTGCGCGGCCTTCACCCTGCTGGTCACCCTGTGGATGCTCCTTTAGGAGCCCGCAGGCCGCGGACACGACATGGGAGGCGCGGCGACGGCCCGGGCCGCCGAGCTTGGCGTGGCGGTGCCCGCCGGCCGCCCTCCCCGCGGCGCCCCGGCCGGTGGACCATGGGCGAGCGGTGACGGCCGGGCCCCGCTGGATCACGAGGGCGGCCATGCCGGCGCCCACCACGGGTCGGAACCGATGGCGGCGACCCGTCGTGCGCCGGCCGGCCGCTCGCCTCCCGTCGCGCGGCCGGCGTGCGCGGGCCCGCGGAGCGGCTGATCGGAGCGGAGCGCGCCGGCACCGTGGCCCGTCCGGCGTTCGCCGTTTCCCGCTGCGGCAGGCCCACAGGTGTCTGTGTTTCCCGGCGCCGGCCCCGCCCGCGATGCCGCGCCGCCCGTCACGGCGGAGCCCGGCACGAACACCGCCGCCGCTGGTGTGTCTCGGCGCGGACCATCCCGCGTTGCCCGTAATGTCCGGGTGGCTGTGGCTCCGCGAGGCGTGACAGGAGCGACCGTATGGGCGACAGGGTGATGCAACGCCATGTCTTCGGCACCGTCTTCGCCGTGGAGTCGGCCGTCGCCGCACTGGTCTTCCTGGTGGTGCTCGCCCTGGTGGCCCACGCGGTCGTCCGACGACGCGCCGGACGGCACGGCTCCGCCTCAAGGAGATCCGACCGGCCGGTCCTCGAAAGGTACTACGTCGGTGTCCTGACCGCCTCCGCCGCCTTCCTGGTCGGCAGCTCCACCCGCCTGCCGAAGAACCACCGGCTGAGCGCATTGCGGATGCGATGTCTGCGAAACCACCGCCAGACCTCCGTCCCGTGCGCGCGGGGCCGCGGCTCGCTGCGCACGAGGATGCGGTACGCGTCCTCCTCGGGCAGCGGCGTCCGCGTCTGCTCGTAGCCGCCGGGCGTGCGCCGCACCTCCGGTGCCACCCGGCCGTCCAGCAGCCGGCGCCGGTCGGCCGCCTGCAGTCCGAGACAGGCCCGCTTGGTGAGGTGGTAGGCCACGAACGGCAGCAGGAACAGCAGCGTGCGCAGGACGTACGTCAGCAGCTCGAACGGCACATGGAACACGTACGACAGGACGTCCTGCCCGCCCGCCATGAGCAGGACGGCGTAGACCGAGACGGCCGCCACACCCAAGGCGGTGCGCGTGGGCTGGTCGCGCGGCCGGTCGCACAGGTGCTGCTCCGGGGCGGGCCCCGTGATCCACCGTTCGAAGAAGGGACAGGCGTACAGGACGGCGAACAGGGCCGTCGGCAGGACCACGCCCGGCAGGAACACGTCCCACACGAAGGTGTGCCCGGCGATGTCCGTCTCCGCGGCGGGCATCAGCCGCAGCGCGCCCTCCAGGAAGCCCACATACCAGTCCGGCTGCGCGTCCAGCGAGACATGGTCGGCGCGATAGGGGCCGAACGACCACACCGGGTTGATCTGCATCAGCGCACTCATCAGGGCCAGTACGCCCGTCAGGACGAAGAACAGGCCGATGGACTTCGCCGTGTACTGGGGGACCAAGGGCTTGCCGACCACATTGCGGTTGCTGCGGCCGGGCTTCGCCCACTGGGTGTGCTTGTGGTAGACGACGAAGCCCAGGTGGACGCCCACCAGGGCGAGCAGCAGGCCCGGCAGCAGCAGGATGTGGAACACATACATGCGCGGGATGATCTCGTGGCCGGGGAACTGACCGCCGAACGCGAAGAACTGCAGATACGTGCCGAGCACCGGGATCGACAGCATGATGCCCTGGGCGGTGCGCAGACCGGTGCCGGACAGCAGGTCGTCGGGGAGCGAGTAGCCGCAGAAGCCCTCCAGCAGGGCCAGCCCGAACAGCGTCACACCGATCGTCCAGTTGGCTTCCCTCGGCCGCCGGAACGCGCCCGTGAAGAAGATCCGCAGCAGATGGACGTCATGGTGCATCTGCGCACCGCCGTATGGGGGCCCGCCGAGTTCGTCGGGCTGCCGCCCCGGTGGCTGGTGGCGGAGGGGCTCCTCGTCGGAGCCCTGGGCGCCGGGGCCATCGTCGGCACCACGCTCTTCGGCGCCTGGACGGGCAACCCCTCGCTCGCCGCGGGCGAGGCGGGCCTGGTGTGCGCCGTGGCCCTCGCCCTCTACCTGGGCGTCGTGCGAGCAGGCCGGGCCCTGGTCGGTATCGCGGCGCTGCTCGGCGTATGCCTCGCCCTCCAGGCTCCGCAGGCCGCCGCGGGGATGGTGCTGGCGAAGCGGGGGCGGGTGCAGACCGCGGTGGTGACCTCCGTCGAGGACGGCCGGGCGGCCGACGGCGGGCACCGCCGGTATCTGTGCACGGTGGCTGATCCGCACGGCATACCGTTCAAGGTCCGCGTCTGGCGCGGCTGCGGGCAGACGACCAGGCCCGGAGACACCCTCTCCGTCGTCTACGACCCGAAGGGGCAGGTGGCCCCGCGCGCCGTGCGGGCGGCGGGCGGTATGCCGGACCCGCTGCGCGACCTGGCCCCGTGGAGCGCGGCGCTGGTGGCCGTGAGCCTGCTCGCCGTCGTCCGCTCCCATCGGCTCTCCACCCCCGCCGAGGGATCTTGCGGCCTTCGCCGGCGGGGCAGCGGGGAGACATGAAGGGGTGAGGGCCGGGCGCGGTCGTTCCCTCGGGCAGGGTTCCGGCGCGGTACGCCGTGGTGGCTGCCGGCAGGGCCGGGGCGAGGACCTGAACGGCCACGACGGCGGTGACCGGCGCTGGGTCGAGCAGCCGTACAGGCCGCCGGTCGGCGCGCCGCCCACGAGGCTCGCGACGCCGACGAAGCCGACCGGCGCCGGTCGCCGGCTTCATGCCCGCTGCGGGTGCGAGGACCGCTTCGGTGCGCCGTCGATCGCCGGGGATCATCGAGGCGGAGTGTGAACTCCCGGATCGGGATGCCCGGAGGGCGAGGAGGAGTCGACGGCGTGGGCGTCTCCGCTTCCGTCCGCCTGGCTGCGTTCCCGGCGCAGGACGTCGAGGACGACGGCGCCGTCGACGGTCTCATGGGCGATCAGTTGGTCGGCCAGTCGTTCAAGGGCGGGCCGGTGTCCGCGCAGCAGGGTGATCGCGCGTTGTTCGGCCTGGCGCAGCAGACGGGCGACCTCCTCGTCGACGACGCGCTGGGTCTGCTCCGAGTACGGCGGCCGGCCCGGCTCGTCGGTGGTGTCACCGAGATAGCGCTGATGGGAGGAGCCGTAGCCGATCGGGCCGAGTTCCAAGGAGAGGCCGAACTCGCGCACCATGCGGGTGGCGATCTGGGTGGCCCCGGCCAGGTCGTTGGCGGCTCCCGTCGACCCCTCGCCGAAGGCCACGAGTTCGGCCGCGCGCCCGCCCAGACGCACCGCGAGCAGGTCGGTCAGATAACCCTCGCTGTACAAGTGGCGTTCGGCTTCCGGAAGTTGCTCGGTCACGCCGAGGGTGACTCCCGCCGGCAGGATGGTGACCTTGGCCACCGGGTCGGCGTGCTCGCACAAGGCCGCGACCAGGGCATGGCCCGACTCATGGACGGCCACCGAGCGGCGCTCCTCGGGAAGCAGGGCGTTGGAGGACTCCCGGCGCCCCAGCAGCACCCGGTCCCGGGCGGCGTCCAGGTCGTGCGGCCCGACCCGGGTGCGATTGTCCCGTACGGCGTTGATGGCGCCCTCGTTGACCAGATTGGCGAGGTCCGCGCCGGAGAAACCGGGCGTGGCGCGCGCGATGGCGTCCAGGTCGACATCCGGAGCCAGGGTCTTGCCACGGGCGTGCACGGCCAGGATCGCGGCCCGCTCGGACTGGTTGGGCAGCGGCACGGTGACCTGGCGGTCGAAGCGCCCGGGGCGGAGCAGGGCCGGGTCGAGGGCGTCGGGCCGGTTGGTGGCCGCGAGGACGACGATGCCGGTGGACTCGTCGAAGCCGTCCATCTCGGACAGCAACTGGTTGAGGGTCTGCTCACGCTCGTCGTTGCCGCCCATCCGCGCCCCGTCGGCGCGCCGCGATCCGAGCGCGTCGATCTCGTCGATGAAGATGATCGACGGGGCACGTTTGCGGGCGTCGCCGAACAGGTCGCGCACCCGGGAGGCGCCGACCCCGACGAACATCTCCACGAACGCGGAACCGGTCACCGACAGGAACGGCACGTTCGCCTCGCCGGCGACCGCACGCGCGAAGAGCGTCTTACCGGTACCGGGCGGCCCCACCATGATCACGCCACGGGGTCCCTTCGCCCCCGCGGCGCTGTACCGGGCGGGATTGCGCAGGAAGTCGACGATCTCGCTGATCTCCTGCTTGACGCCGTCGTACCCGGCGATGTCGCCGAAGCCGGTGGTGGGCCGTTCCGCCTCGATGATCTTCGCGCGTGACCGTCCGATGGCACTCAGTCCGCCGGTCACCGACCCCGCGGCCCGGCGGCCCATCCACACGAAGAAGCCGATCAGCAGCACGAACGGCAGGAACGAGAAGAGTACGGACCACCACGACGAGCCGTCGCCGCGGCTCTGGCTGGCGGTGATCTTGACGTGATGAGACGTCAGCTGCTGCTGGAGCTGGGATCCGGTGCCCAGCGCGGTGGGGATCTGGGTGGTGAACTTCGTGCCGTCCTTCAGTGTGCCGGTGACGGCGCCCTTGTCGTTCACGTCGACCGTCTGCACCTGGCTGGCGCCGACCTTGCCGACGAAGTCGCTGTAGGACAGTGCCGTCGTGTGCGGCCCGGACCGGGCGTGGGAGAGCAGCAGGACGAGGGCCAGTGTCATCAGGATCCACCAGAAGACCCACCGTCCGCCGGCCGGTCGCGGTTGCCGCGACGGAGGCTGGGGCGGTTCACGCGGCGGCCCGGGCTTGGCGGGCGGCGTCAGGTGCCGGTGGGGGAACCGCACTCGTGTGATCACCACTGCCACACCCTCTGGTTGCCACTGACCTGTTCCTCGACGGTCCGGTCGTCGCCGCCGGGCGGCGTTACCGGACGTTCATCTTTCCGTTGGCGAAATGCCTCATTCAGGACCTGTCCGTGTCGCATGAGCACGGACAGACTCGACACACACCCCCACGAGTAGGAGAGCAACACCCATGAACGGTTTCCTCATGACTGTGCTCGGCAAAGCCGTCATGGCCCTGGTCGAGGCCATCGTCGTGCGCCTGGCACTGGACTTCTGGGCGGCGTACACGCGCTCGCGCGGTACGGCGGCCGTGCCCCAGGGGGCGTGACGCGTCGGCGCCGGACGCTACGGGCGCCGACGCTTGTTGTTCCTCGACTACCCTTGACGCTCCTTGGTTTCTCCCCTTCTCCTGCCGCGCAGGACCGCGGTGGCGCCTCCGATGGCCAGAGCCACGGGCCATTCGAGGGCACCCGCCACCGTGAGCGCGCCCAGGCCGCCGTAGAAGAGAAGATCCCTGGTCGGCACCTTTGAGGTCATGGCCTGGGTGTTGGCCACGACATCCCCCGGTGTGAGATAGGGGATGCGGACCGGCGCGTGCACATCCAGACGGTGCATGTGCAGTTTCCCGTCCGTGGCGGTGGTCTGTTCTGCCGTCGGCTCGGCGCCCGGGCGGGCGCGGGTCGCCGTCGTCTTCCTTGTGGTGGCTGCGCTGGGCATAGCCACCTCCTCGATGGATCCGAGTACGGTTTCGCATCTCCATTGTGGCGCGTATGTGTCACCGTCGACAGCTTTGGCCCGGTGTGAATGGGCCGCGGGACTTCGCGAGGGGAGGTCAGCGCTCCGCGATACGGGCCAGGGCGAGTGTGATGTTGTCGGGGCCGCCGGCGGCGATGGCGGCCTTCCACAGTTCGAAGGCGGCCCGGCCGTCGTCGTACTCCCGCAGCAGATCGTCGAGGACGTCGCTCGGTACGGGGTCGGTCAGGCCGTCGGTGCAGATCAGGTAGCGGTCGCCTGGGGCCAGCGGAACGGTCGTCACATGGGGGGTGACGGCCTGGTACGTCGCGGCGCCGCCGAGGGCCTGGGTCAGGATGGGGGTGGTGCGCTGCCCCGGCGCGAGCGGTGGGTTGTCGTCCACGCTGACCTGGAGCAGTCCGTCCTGGGGTGCGGCGTACACCCGGCTGTCACCCACGTTGAAGGCCAGGAGCGCGTCGGGCAGCAGGACGGCGCCGGCGACGGTGGTGCCCATCATGGCCGGTCCGCCGCCGTCGCCGCCCGCCAACCCGTACACCTCGCGGTTACAGGTGTGCAGCATCTCGCGTACGCCGTCCTCGTCGTTCAGGACGGGCCCGGTCGAGGCGAGCCGGCGGACGACCAGGGAGCTGGCCACCTCGCCGCCGGGCTGGCCGCCGAGCCCGTCGGCGACGGCGACGACGAGCGGTGTACCGAGCGGGAAGACCAGGGTCTGCGGGTTCTCGGTCACACTGGCGCACAGGGTCCACGGCCCGACGGCCAGACTGTCCTCGTTGCGGTCGCGGATCAGTCCCGGATGGCTCAGCGCACTCACAGCGACGTACGTCATCGGACGCCACCCCCTTCCCGTACCGGACCGATGGGTGTGCGACTGACTGCCTGGTCAAGACCATTCTCAAGGGGCCCGAGCGGCGGTGCATCTCGGCAGCGGTGAGTGTTCTCTCGTGTGGTTCTTGCCTGCGACCGGGGTCCTGGATTGCCGCGATGTCATGGGTGAAGCTAGATTTGGTGTCATGACTGCCATCACCCTGCGGATTCCCGACGCGATGGACAAGCCGCTGCGCGACGCCGCGGCCGGAGCCCCGTCGCTCAACGACTACATCCTGCGCGCCGTGCGCCGGCAGATGACGCTCGACGCCGCGCGCAGGCTTGCCTCCGTCGAGCCCTTGGACCTGGCGGGCGAGGGCGACGCCCTGTGACCATCCGCAAGGGCGACATCTGGGACGTCGACACCGGCAAGGGAGACCGCACCGTCCTCGTCGTCAGCCTCGACGGACTGGCCGAGGCCTACGGCGCGGCCGTCGTCCTGGTGCTGCACGCGCCCGCGCAGCACCCCGACACGGCGATGAGCGTGCATCTGAGCACGCCGGTCGACGCCTCCGCCGTCGCCGTGAACCTCCTCCAGCTGTCCGTTTCCCGCTTCGAGACGGGCACGTATCACGGCACCATCGGCCCCGAGCAGCAGGAGCAGGTCGACAACGCTCTCCGCGCCGTCCTGGATCTGTGACCGCGGGCTCGGTTCGAGGGGGTGGCACGGCCGGTGTGGCCTGCCGGGCGTGGGCGGTGGCCGCTCATGACGGGGCGGGGGCATGGCCGTCCGGTGCGACCGTTCAGCGCGTCGAACGGGGAGGTCGTGTACGAGTCGAGCGCGAGACCGACCTGGCCGTGGTCGTGGTCGTGGGTGCCTTCGGTGGCTTGGGCGACCGTGACACCGTCGATGCTCGCGGTGATCGTCTCTCCCGTGTCGAATTTACGTTCGATATCATGGGGGTGGGAGGTGAACGCGATGGCGGATGAGGCGTCGGTGGGTCAGGAGCCGACGGTGGTGCATGTGCGCTGTTCGGACCGGTTGCCGGAGGACACGTACCGGCAGGTCCTGGAACTGCTCGCGGATCTCTCCCCCGTCGTGCAGGCGCTGCCACCGGCCGCGGCCCTCGTGGAACTCAAGGGGGCGCTGCGCTACCACGGAGCCGAGGCGCGACGGCTCTCAGAGGTGCTGCGTGTGCGCACGATCTCCCGGCTGGGCATCGACGTCCGTGTCGGCGTCGGCCCGTCCATCACGGTCGCCGCCACCGCCTCCGGACAGCTCACCGGACCCGGCGGCGTGCTAGTCGTCCCTTCCGGCGAGGTCACCGCCTGGCTGGCCCCGCTGCCGGTGGAGGCCCTGCATGGCATCAGCGGGCGCGAGGCGTCCGCGCTTCGCGACCACGGCATCCACAGCGTCGGTTCGCTGGCCGCCATCCCGCCCGCCACCGCGCAGCGACTGCTCGGCGGCCGGGCCGGACGGCTCGCCGTGGACCGGGCCCACGGCATCGACCCCCGCCCCGTCGTCCCGCGCGCTCTGCCCACCACCGCGAGCGTCCAGCACACCTTCGACCGCCACACCCTCGACGGCGCCGCCGTCCGCGCCGCCCTGCTCGAACTGGTCGTCCGGCTCGGGCTGTTGCTGCGCGGCCGTGGTCGGGCCGCCCGCGCCCTGACGCTCACCCTGCGCTTCGCCGACGGCACCCGTTGGCGCAAGACCCGCCGACTGCCCGAGGCCTCCGCCCACGAACAGGACCTGCGGCAGACCGCCTACCAGCTGATGGACGCCGCCGGCCTGCAACGCGGACGCCTGACCGGACTCGGCCTCACCGCGCAGGACCTCATCGACGCCGACCAGGTCGCCGAGCAGATCAGCCTGGACGATGCCCGGGAGGCACGCCTGGTCGCCGAGGCCGTCATGGACCGGATCCGCGCGAAGTTCGGCCCGGGCTCCATCGGGCCGGCCACTCTCTTCGGACGCGTGTCCTGAGGTTGGACGCGTGTCCTGAGGTCCCGGTGCGTCACGGCATGTCAGCGCTGGTAGAGCGCGACGATGGTGCCGCTGGCCAGTTGCTGCCTGTCGAGTACGGAGTGGGCGTCGTCGGCGGTGGCGCGGTCGGGGAGCGAGACCGGGGCGGGCAGGGCGTAGAGCCGGAAGAAATACCGATGGGCGTCGTCGCCGACCGGGGGCTGCGGGCCGCCCCAGCCCCGCTCCCCGAAGCCGTTGCGATGCGCCTGACCGCCCTGCGGCGTCTCACCGGCGTCCAGGCCCCCGACGCGCGGGTCGATACCGGTGACGAGCCAGTGCACAAAGGTTCCGGACGGTGCGTCCGGATCTTCGCACAACAGGGCCAGCTCCGCCGTGTCGTCCGGTACTCCGGACCAGGTCAGGGGCGGGGAGACATTGTCCGCGTCGTGGGCATGGCGGCGCGGGATCATGGTGTGGTCGCTGAAGGCTGCGCTGCGAAGTTCGATACCGGCCATGCGACACGGAGTACCCCGCGCGGGCGGGCTCATACGCCGGTCCTATGCCCAGGCCGTACCGGCACGACCGGAGAACTCCGGGGCATCCGACGACGACACTTCTGTCAGCTCGCCCAGTCCAGCAGACGCTCGCCCGCCTCGGGCTCCCGCAGCCGGGTCAGTGACTGCTTCTCCAGCTGGCGCACGCGTTCCCGGGCCAGTCCCACCCGGTCGGCCACCTGTTGCAGGGTGCGCGGATGCCCGTCGTGCAGCCCGTAGCGCAGGCTGAGGATCATGGCTTCACGGGGTGCCAGCAGGCCCAGGGCGTCCCTGAGGTCCTCGGCGAGCGCCCGGTACTCGGCGACCTGGGGAGCCTGGAGTACGTCCGTCGCGGGGATGAGGTCGCCGACCACGGTCTCCCCGGTGTCGTCCACGGGTGTGTCCAGGCTGAGCGTCTGCCGCCCGACCCGGCGCAGCCAGTCGACACGGCCCTCCTCCACACCGCTCTCCCGGGCGACCTCGTCGGCCGACGGCTGGTGGTCGAGGCGCAGCTGGAGCTGCCGTTCGACCTTGGCGAGCTTCTGCAACTCCTCCACGATGTGCATCGGCAGCCGTACGGTACGAGCGTGCTGGGCCACGCCCCGTTCGATCGCCTGGCGGATCCACCATGTGGCATACGTGGAGAACTTGAAGCCCTTGGTGTGGTCGAACTTCTCCACGGCCCGGATCAGCCCGAGGTTGCCCTCCTGGATCACATCGAGCAGGGGCACACCCCGGTGAGCGTGCCGTTTGGCGATCGACACCACCAGCCGCAGGTTGGCCCGGACCATATGGTCCTTGGCGTGCTGCCCCTCCCGTACGGCGGCCTCCAGCCGACGGCGCCGGTGCGGTGCGAGGCCGCCGTGCTCGCCGCTCCCGGCCCGCTCCAGTTCCTCGGTGGCGTGCACACCGGACTCGATGCGCTGGGCCAGCCGCACCTCGTCCTCGGCGTCGAGCAGCGGCGTGGCGGCGATCTGGGCCAGGTACTGGCCGAGCAGATCGGGCTCGTCGCCGGTCTCCGGTGCCCGGCTGCGCGGGCGTGCCGACCGGGCGGCGGCGCGGCGGCGCTCTCGGGGTCCGCCGTGGTGGGTCGTGCCGGGGCAGGCATCGCTGCGGCCTCCGACTCCTGTCGCTTCGACTCCGTGCTCCCAGAGGGGCACCGCTTCCAGGGGGACCCTTTCAGGGGGTTCTTCCAGGGCCTCGCTCCCGAAGGAGCCTCCCAGACAGGGCGGGTACCCGGCCGGAGCGTCAGCACACGTGCACGCTGTGCGCGCGGAAGGCGGGGCGCGGCCCCGCACCCGCCGTTTCGGGCGCGGCGCCGCGGGCACCCGGTGCGGTGTCCGCGGAAAGGGGAGCACGCCGTGGCCGACACCGACCAGGACCGCATGCGCAGCCAGGCCCTGCCGCTGACCGACCCGGCCTCGCTCGATCCGCTGATGGAGCGCATCGGCGACGCCCACTACGTACTGCTGGGCGAGGCGTCCCACGGCACCGCCGACTACTACCGGCTGCGTGCGGTGCTGACCCGCAGGCTCATCGAGGAGAAGGGTTTCTCCTTTGTCGCGGTGGAGGGCGACTGGCCGGACTGCCAGGCCGTGCACTGCGCGGTGGCCGGCGCGCCGAACGCCCCCGCGGATCCCGGCCGGGTACTCGCGGGATTCAGCCGCTGGCCGACCTGGATGTGGGGCAACACCGATGTCGCCGCCTTCACCCGCTGGCTGCGCCGGCACAACGAGCAGCTGCCGCCGCAACGGCGCGTCGGCTTCTTCGGGCTGGACGTCTACGGCCTGTGGGAGTCGCTGCACGCGGTCCTGACCCATCTGCGCGAGCACGATCCCGCCCGGGTGGCGCACGCCCTGGAGGCATTCCGCTGCTTCGAGCCGTATGCGCAGGATCCGCAGGCGTACGCGCCGGCCACCCGTTACCTGCCAAAGGGCTGCGAGCCGCAGGTGGTGTCCCTGCTGACCGAGCTGCGGCGGCGGGCCGCGCGGGCGGACGCCCTGGACGGCTCGCTCGCGGAGTTCGCCGCCCGGCAGAACGCCGAGGTGCTGGCCGGGGCCGAGGCCTACTACCGGGTCATGCTCGACAGCGGGCCCGAGGCGTGGAACATCCGGGACCGTCACATGGCCGGCACCCTGGACCGGCTCATGGCGCACCACGGTCCGCAGGCGAAGGCGGTGGTCTGGGAGCACAACACACACATCGGTGACGCCCGGGCCACCGACATGGCCGACGTCGGCGAGGTCAACGTCGGTCAGCTGGTGCGTGAACGCCACATGGGCCGGGGTGTGGTCCTGGTCGGGTTCGGCTCGCACTCCGGCACCGTGATCGCCGCCGACGCGTGGGGCGACGTCCCACAGATCATGGGCGTGCCGCCCGCCCGCGCGGGCAGCCTGGAGGATCTGCTGCACCGGGCTTCCGCATGTGCAGCTCCAGCGTCCGCCGTCTGCCGGCCGGGGCGAGTGGTTCCACGAGGAGCACGGCCACCGGGCGATCGGGGTGGTGTACCGGCCGCGGTACGACCGTGTCGGCAACTACGTCCCCACGGTCCTGGCCCAGCGCTACGACGCCTTCTGCTATCTCGACCGCACCCACGCGCTCACCCCGCTGCAACCCTTGGCCGAGGAGACCCGGGAGGGGCGGACCCGGCCCGCGGGCGTGTGACCCCTCCGCCTGGTCGCCATACATGCCGTGTTGCCTTGCGGGAGGGCGTTTCCCTGATCCCTCCGTGCGGTCGGTCCGCACGCCGTGATGCCTTGCGGGAGGCCGTTTCCCGTTTCCGTCGGGCGGGCACCCGGTGCGGAAACCGCGTATGCCGGTGCCTCCCCTCACACATCTGTACATCGCCGGAGTGGCGGCGGGTGCGCGGGGACAGAAGCCCGGCCGGACCAGCAGCAGGAGGGCACCGTGAAGCTGGAGGAATTTCTGGCCCAGGTCCGTGATCGTGGGGAGTACGGCAGCCGGCAGGAGGCCGAGCACGTCAGCACGGCGGTGCTGCAGGTGCTCGCGACACGGATCACCCCCGAGGAGGCCGACGACCTGGCGGCTCAGCTTCCCGCTCCCCTGGATGACGTGCTGCACCGGGAACGGCGGGCGCCCGCGTCCCTCGGTCTCGAGGAGTTCCTGCGGCGCGTGGCCCAGCACACGGGGGCCCGGCCACGGACCGCGGAGTGGGACGCCAGCGCCGTGCTGTCCACCGTCGCCGACGCGGTCTCCGGCGGACAGGTCAACCACCTGCTGTCGCAACTGCCGACCAGTTACGCGGAACTGTTCGGCAGACCGGGGCTGAGCTGACCGTGCACGAACACCCCACGAGACCGCTCACCGAGGGGGAGTGGCGTCAGCGCTCTTGAGCGGGCGGTGCGGCCCGCTCGTTGGCCTGAGGGCTCGGCGTGATCGGGTCACCGTGCCCCTCCCGCGAGCGCATGCCCGCGTCCTCGTCCGGGTCGTCGTCCTCGCCCCGCTCCGCGAACTTCTTCAACGCCTCGTCGGCAGCGGTGGGGACGCTCTCTTCGTCGGTGTGATATTCAGTCTTCTTTCGCACGGTCGGCGGGTACCACCCCTCGCCCGGATCACACCAGGGAGATCCGCGAGCGCGGCGAAGCCGTGCGGACGCGCGAGGTGAGGTCGGTGGCCGGTGGAGCCGGCTACGTGGTGGTCTCGTCCAGCAGGTGGGCGTCGTTGTTGCGGGTGTTGTTCACGGCCGAGGAGACGGGGCGTGCGGCGAGGTCGCCGTCCGCGGGCCGGCTGAGCAGGGCCCGTAGCTCTTCCGGGTCGTCGTGGTGGGGGTCGAGCCAGGCGGTGTAGTGGTCCGGGCCGAGGGCGAGCGGCATACGCGGATGGATCCGCCCGGCCGCGTCGGTGGCCTCGGTGGTGATGATGGCGCAGGTCATCAGCCAGGCGCCCGGGGCGTCGTCGTCCTTGATCTTCGGATCACGCCAGTACGCGTACAGGCCGGCCAGTGCCATCACCTGGCCGTCGGCGGGGTGGATGAAGTACGGCTGCTTGCGGGTCCGGCCGGTGACGGCGTCCTTGGTCTTGGTCCACTCGTAGAAGCCGTCCGCCGGGAGCAGGCACCGGTGCCGGGAGAAGGCGCGGCGGTAGGCGGGCTTGTCGTGCACCGTCTCGACGCGGGCGTTGATCATCCGGGAGCCGATCCTGGGGTCTTCGGCCCACGACGGCACCAGGCCCCAGCGCAGTGGCCGCAGCTGCCTGCGTGTCACCGCGCCGGCACCGCCGTTGCGAGGGGCGCGTTCCAGGACGGCGTAGACGTCGTCGGTGGGGGCGACGTTCCAGTTCGGTGCCAGTGTTTCGTCGGGGCGCCAGTCGGTGACGCCGAAGAGGCTGACCAGGTCCTGTGGACTGCGGGTGGAGACATAGCGGCCACACATATCGCCACTGTGCCACGGTGGCCCCCGGGCTGTGTCGGGGAAACATCTCCGTACCGGTCACCCGGCTGCCGCGCTCGATTCGACGGCCCGACGAGCTGACATCAGCCTGAGCTTGGGTGCCGTTTCCAGGCGTCGGTCCCGCCGCATCTCCCCGACGTGGACCGGCACTCCATGCTGAGTGTGCCCCTCGCAGATCGCAGCGCCTGGTGAGGGGCACACTCGTTCCCCGGACGTTTCCGCCACCCGCCCACCCGCCCACCCGCGCGTCCGATGCCCCAGCAGGCGCGCCTGGGTCGCGAACGGCGACAGTGCCGCGCAGCGCCGGCAGTTCCTCGTCGTCGTCCACGAAGAACTTGACCTGCCCTTCGCCCCAGCATGTGCGACAGCGACCAGGGCGGGCCGCTGAGCGGCTGGACGACGCTGCTCCACAGTGTGCTGAAGGCCGCGAAGACCAGCAGGGCCGGCCCGCCGCGGACCCGCAGCAGAGGGCGGCGGGTGAACAGCGACGGTCGATCCCAGCAGCCCCCGGTACGACATGGTCTCGGCCGGTGGCCGGCCGGCAGGGCAGGGCGCGGCGTAGGAGCACGGCGAGCGCCGCGGTCAGCACGGCCGAGCAGAGGTAGACGGCGTCACCGAAAGGGGGCGCGCGCCGTACCCCGTCGTAGTGGCGGTGCGCCAGTGGGGTGGGACCCGCTGCTTCGGCCCGGGGGAGGCGGACTCACGCCTCCTCGACCGCCGCGACGGGCGTCCCTGAGCCTGCTGGAGATCCTTTCCGGGGACGGGCGCCCGGTCGGCCCGGACGAGATGTTCGTCGAAAAGGTCACCCCCGGTGAGCGCACCCGGCGGGACGGTTGAGGTCGGCGCTAAATCCTGTTGCCTCGCCGCACACGGAACCGCAAGATGTCAGCGCCGATCACACATGATCTATCGAGGACGATGAGTGACTGAGAATGATGAGCAGCGCCAGACCCTGACGAACGCGCACGGTGTGCCCGTCCTGACCTACGAGCGCGGTGTTCGTGACGGGCGTCCATGGGCGGACCTGGTCGAAGTGGTCGGGCCCGACCCCGTGGACACCATCGTCTCCGGCATGTCCGGATGGGCGGTGTCGGCGTCCGTGGAACTCGGTGAGCAACTGCTGCGACGTGGCGCCCGGGTGATGCGGCACGCCCACGAAATGCGGAGGGATCTGATCGCCTCTCCGCCACCGGCCGACTGGTCATCACGTCCCCTCGGCGACGGACTGCGCATGGTTCCTTGCGACCGCGCCCCCGAGGCGCTCTTCCCGGCATGGCGGGCCGCTTTCCCGGCCGGCCACCCCGACCACCACCCGGGCAGCGACGAACAGGCACTGAACGAGCGTCTTGCCCCACTGCTGGCGGGCTCTGCCATCGGTCCGGTCCTCGCATGCAGTGCCTTGGTGGTGGACGAGGCGGACCATGTCGTCGCCGGGGCGATCATCACCGACCGCGACGGCCTGCCCTGGACAGCGGATGTGTTCCGGCGGCCAGGGGCCCGTTACGCGGGACTCGGCGCCGATCTGCTGCGTCGCGTACTCAGCGCCGCCGCTGCCGACGGACTGACCGACGTCTCCCTCGTCGTGAGCGACGGGAACCCGGCGCGCCGCGTCTACGAGAGACTCGGCTTCCACCTGACCGCCACGGCGCTGACCGTCGTGGTGCCGTAGGCCCGACGGCCGCATGGCGGAGGCGTGGACCGATGGCAGTCCGGCCGACTTCCTGCGCCGCCGCACCCCGGTCTGCGCCGCGAGGAGTGGCGCAGGCCCGTGCGCTGCGGCTGTCCCGCGTGGCCCGGCTTGCCGGGCGCCTGCCGGCGGGATCCACGCTGCCCCCGGGCAGCCTCAGGAAGACGGGCCGGGTGCCCGCCGCACGGCCAGCAGGGCCACGTCGTCGTCGTTGTCCGGTGGCCGCGCCCGCGCCAGCAACTGGTCCATGAAGGACTCCAACGGACGGTGGACCAAGGACACCGCATGCCGGAGCAGGCGGCTCAGACCCTCGTCCAGGCCGTGGCCCGGGGACTCGATCAGGCCGTCGGTGTAAAGGAGCAGCGTCGACCCGGGCGGCAGCTCCGCCGTCGCGTCGGGGCGTACCTGATCGGGCGCGACGCCGAGCAGGACCCCGTGTCCTTCGGTCAGATAGCGGGCCACTCCCTCGCGGGTGATCAGCAGCGGAGGCGGGTGGCCCGCGTTGGTCCAGGACAGCTCGCACCGGCCGGCGTCGCTCTGGGCCATGCGCGCGAAGACCAGCGTCGCCATGGAGACCTCCGCGATGTCCGAGGCGGCCTGGTCGAGCCATTCCACGATCTTGCTGGGCGGCTTCATCTGGGACAGGGCATACGCGCGGAGCATGCTGCGCAACTGCGCCATGCCGGCCGCCGCGTCCAGGTCGTGACCGACGACGTCGCCGATGACGAGGGCGGTGGCGCCGTCCGTCAAGGTGAACGCGTCGTACCAGTCGCCGCCGACCTGGGAGGCGTCCGGCGCGGGCAGGTAGCGGGCGGCCATGCCGTGATCGGTCGCGCGCGGCAGCTTCGGCAGCAGATGGCGTTGCATGGTCTCGGCGATCTTGCGCTGCCTCTGGTAGAGGCGGGCGTTCTCCAGGGCGAGGCTGGCACGGCGGGCGATGTCCTCCAGCAGGGCGGTGTCGGTCGCGGTGAACTGTTCGGGCTGGTCGGCGCGGCCGAGGGTGAGGGCGCCCAGGACGTCGTGCAGGCTGCGGAGGGGCACCATGACCGCCGCGTGCATCCCGGTCGCCTTGAACAGCCGCCGCTGCTCGACGGCAACGCCGGAGTCCGGCGGCCCCTGATAGTTCTGGGGGCCGGCGAGGGAGGACGCGACGCCGCGCAGAGCACGGGACAGGGGCATCGAGGACTCCTGCGGCACCGGCGGCATGGGCCCCTGCAGATCCTCCCGGAACACCACGGTGCCGCCTTCCGCATGGGCGACCGCGAAGCGCCACACATCGTCCTGCTCGTCGATCAGATCGATGACGGCCCAGTCGGCGAGCCGGGGTACGACCAGGCCGATCAGGCGGCGCAACGCCTCGTCGATGTCCAGGGTGGAGGTGAGCAGGGTGGTCGTCTCGGCGAGCAGCGCGAGCCGTTCCAGTTCGGACAGCTGCCCGCTCGGTTTCCGCCGGGCGGGCCGCCCGGCGCGTCCCGCGGGGTGAAAGAGGACGAGCGTCGCCGACGGGCGCATGCCGATGTCGCACGGAGTGGCCAGCCACGCCACCGGCAGCAGCGTGCCGTCGCCCCGCTCGAACCATTCGTCGGCACCCTGTTCCGTGCGCCCGACGAGCATGCTCTTCCGGATCCGGCACTGGGCCCTCTGCATGGGCTCCCCACGGCTGTTGCGATGCAGCAGGTCATGAGCGTCCCCGCCGATGAGACCGGAGGCGGGGCGGCCCAGCAGTTCCTCGCCGCGCGCGTTGACGGCGACGATGGAACCCCGCTCATCCGCCAGGTAGGCACCCGCGCCGAGCGCGTCGAGGGCCCTGGCCACCGCCCCTTGAGCACCACCGAGGCCCGCCATGACCCGCCTCCCGCCGCAGCAGGGAAAACCTCTGCCTCCTTGGAGTTCCCCCAGGACCAGCGGTGATGTGTCACCGCACCCGCATCTGTCACGACAAGGCACCGCCGGCCCGGCCGCGAGGCCACCGCCGTGCGGATCGCCTGCCCGGCCTGCGAAGGCAGCCCGGGTGGCCCCGGCCCGCCGCGGCTGCGGAACCGCCGTTTCAGCGCCGTGCGGCGGGAAACTCCGAGAGCCTGTTCCGAGTCCCTTCCTGGGAGAGAGGCAGACATCACGTCATGCGATTCCGCAACCGCCGGGAAGCCGGCCAGGAACTCGGCCTTCGGCTCATGGAGTGGGCATCCGAGGGCGAGCTTCCCAACCCCCTCGTCCTCGCGCTGCCCCGAGGCGGTGTGCCGGTGGCCGCCGAGGTCGCCCGGGCCCTCGGGGCACCGCTGGACGTGCTCGTCGCGCGGAAGATCGGCCTTCCCGGCCGGCCGGAGACGGGCATCGGCGCGCTGGTGGGCGACGACCCGCCGCTGTTCGACCGGCGGGCACTGGAGATGCTCGGCCTCAGCGAGGACCGCCTCGTCAAGGACGTCGCCCGTGAACGCGAGGAACTGAAGCGCCGCGCCCTGCTCTACCGGGGCGGCCGGTCCGGGCCCGACGTCCGGGGCCGCACCGTCGTCCTCGTGGACGACGGACTGGCCACCGGCGCCACCGCGCGCGCCGCCCTACGGCACCTTCGCCGTAGGGAGCCCACCCGGCTGATCCTCGCCGTCCCGGTGTGCGCTCCCGAGACCGCCACCGAGATGCGCTCGGAAGCCGATGACGTCGTCTGCCTGCGGCAGCCCTCGGACTTCCGGGCGGTCGGCCTCTGGTACGACGACTTCCGGCAAGTGAGCGACGACGAGGTGATCCGGCTCCTGGACGAACTCAGGATCTCGACCTCCCACACGTGACCGCACCCGTGTCAGGTCCCGCCCCCGCTGGCACGCCCCGAGGGCAGCAGCTCGCGGATGTCCGCGGGCAGCGCCCCGGACACATGCTCCATCAGCTCCGGAGCGAGGGCGGCGTCCAGCACCTCCAGCACGGCGGTGGCCTCGCGCAGCGCGGCGTCCTCGTCCGTTCCCGCTCGGCCCGCGATCCGCCCGGCGAACGTGGTCAGGTCGAAGCGCTCCGCAGCGGGCTTCGACGCCCCGGCGCTCGCCGAGTCCGTCACCTCCCGGATCGAAGCCGCCAACTCCGGCGGAAGCTGGGCGGCCAGGTGATCGGCGAGCCCGGGCGGCAGCCGCTCGGCCAGTGTCGCCAGCACCGCCCGGGTGGCCCGCTCGGCAGGGCCACGGCCGGGCAACCGCGTCAGAGCCTGCACCTTTCCGACCATTTCGTCATGTTGCATGAGGGCCATGTCCTTTCCTCAAGCCGGCCGGTGGGGCTGCCGGGTGTCCTGCTGGGCGGCGCTGAAACGGGCCGTGGACGTGCTCAGGAACCTCCGAGCCGCATCGCCTTGACGAGCAGCAGCAGGGCGCCGAGGACCAGCCAGCCGCGCAGCGCCGGCCTGCCCATCCGGGCGCCGACGGCCGAGCACACCGGCTGCAGTCGATCCACCGGGGCACACGTCGTGCTCAACCGACGATGCGCGCGTGCGGGTGTCTGAACTCGGTGGCTTTCGGGGGGAGTTGGTGTGACGTGCTGTCAGTGTTCGAGAAGCCTTGCCAGGCGGGCGGTGTGTTCGTCGTCCATGGCCACATCGGTGTTCTCCGGCCTGCTCAGCCAGTCGGCGGCCTTGGCCAGGCAGTCCTCGGTCTGCGACCGTGTCAGGCCGGGTCCTTCGAGCAGCGCGGCCAGAACATGCCCGGCGTACCGGCAGCCGGCGTAGGTCTCCAGCCAGCTGAGCGCCCTGTCCACGACGGCCGCCCGCTCGGTCTGTTCGGACGCGGGCAGGCGCGGGTCAAGAAGCGGCCCCAGGATGGCCCCGGTGAACGGTGAGAGCCCTTCTTGCTCGTCGAGCCACTGCCGTGCCCGCGCTGTGACGGCGCCCGCGCGGTCAGGATCGAGATCCGTCCGAGCCAGCAGTGCGCGCAGCACCTTCTTCCCCCGTGAACTGATCGTCTCTCCACCGCACGCCTCTTGAAGCGCGAGGTCCACGAGGACGGCTCGTGTCGCGTCCGGGAGCGGCACCAGTCCCAGCCGGCACAGGGCCGGAAGCTTCTCCTTCGCCAGCACCATATGGCCATGGCCCACGCAGTCCAGCACCCGCTGCACGGTGCGCCGGCGGAGGTCCTGGTCGGACACCCGGCAGCCGGGCAGGCGTTTCAGTATCCGCTGTGCGTTCTCGGCGGTGTGGTGGATCTCCAGCCAGTCGAGGGCGAAGCGCAGGCCCCGGGCCTGGGGCGCCTCGGCCAGCCCCGGGCAGAGCAGCAGGGCTTCCAGCACGAACGACGCCGTGTTGCCAAGGGCGTTGTCGTGCTCGCCGAGCCAGGCGAGGGCGAGCGGCGCGGCACGTTCCCCGACCGCCGGATGCTTGAGCAGGGGTTCCAGTACGAAGCGTGCCTCAGGAGAAGTGCCACGTGTGCCTGCCGTGAGCCAGCCGAGCGCCGCGCCGACGGTGTCGACTCCCGCCCCGTCGTCGGCCGGAGCGCCGCGCTCGTTCAGGCCGATGCGGGCGTCGAGGGGCAGCAGATGCTGGAGCACATAGGAGATGTTCGGCGATTCGCCGTGGTCCCTGAGCCAGGTGAGGGCATGCCGGGCAGCCGTCTCGCTGTGCGGGCCGAGTCTCGGATGAGCCAGCAACGGCTGGAGGACGAAGCTGGCGTCCTCCCCGCTCAGATTGGTGGGGGAGTCGAGCCAGCGGACCCCCGCCGCACAGTGCCTGTCGGCGTCCGGCAGTCCGCGGCGCTTGAGCAGGGGCGCGAGGACCCACTTGGCGACATCCTGTGTGCCGTGCTGCCCGGTGGCCAGCCATCTCACCGCGTGGTCCGCGGCACCGGTTGCCGCCCCGGGGGAAAGTTCCGTGTTCTCCAGCAGCCTGCGCAGCACGAAGTAGGCGTCCTGGCGTCGACTGTGCTCCGCGAGCCAGGCGAGGGCCGGGCCGACGGCGTCGTACGTTCCGTCCGGGGCGGGGACACGGACGAGCAGGGGGTCCAGTACGAACGTCGCCTCGTGCGAGGTGCCGTGCTCCGCGAGCCATGCGCAGGCGAGGCCGGCAACCGTGTCGGCGGGCTTCCCCCGCAGGGCCGGGTGTTCCAGCAGGCTTCTCAGGACGAACGAAGCCATCGCGGAAGTCCCGTGGCTGGCAAGCCAGTTGAGGGAGCGGTCGATGACCCCCCGGGTCCGGCTCTCGTCCAGGTCGTCCCGTTTGAGCAGCTCGCCGAGGACGAAGGTGGCGGTATCGTCGTCGGGATGGAGCCTGAGCCAGTCGAAAGCGAGCTTCAGCGCCCTGCCGGTCTGGTCGTCTCCAAGGTCCTCACGGCACAGGAGCGCGCGCAGCACATGGGCGGTGGCGGCCGCCGGCAGGCGCCGCCCGGCCACTCCGAGGCCCGTGTCGACCGCCTGTGCGATGCGCTCCGCGGGCAGATCGGCTCGGGCCAGCAACGCACTGGCGAGGGACAGACTTCCCTTCATCACAGGGTGTCGTAGCCATGCGACCGCTTCCTCCGCGGCCTTGTCCAGGTGCTCGGCCGATACGCCGGGTGCCCGGAGCAGGGCTTCGAGGACGGGACGGGTCTCGTACAACTGGTGGCGGTTGTCCGCCTGCCACTCCAAGGCGGCCGAGGCGAGACGCGCGGGAACGGCGTCGGAGGTGTTGCGGATCGCGTTGGCGAACAACGTGCGCGCCGGGCGCGGGCCCTCGGCCTTAGCCCGCCCCAGCCAGGGCCGCACCAGTGTGTCCCATGACGCGATGACCCCGGACTGCCACGGCGGCCCCGACAGCAGGGTCAGCAGGGTCCGGCCGGTCTCCTCGAGATCGGCCTCGCCCGCCAGCCGTTCGGCGGGGCCGGACCGGTCCGCGAGCCACTGTTCGCAGACCCGGCGCACATCGTCGCGCACAGCCGGATCGAGGTCGGCCGACCACCGCCGTACGGTGTCGGCGGCGAGCCGGAAGGTGTGCGTGCTCGTCAGGAACGCGGAGAACATCCGCGTGGCGGCGTCCGCTTCGAGCCGCCCCGCTCTGGGGAGCAGGGCCTGCTGGAGGAGTTCGTCGGCCACGAAGTCATGGATGACATCGAGTACTTCGCCCTCGGAGGCGAAGAGCCAGCCCAGCTTGCGCAGATGCCCGACGACACCGATCCTGCCGGCGTCGAAGCCGCGGTCCTGGTGCAGATCGAGGAAGGCGCCGACGGCTGACTCCACCGCCTTCTTCTCCTGGGGGCAGCAGGCGGCGGCGACCGCGGAGGCGAGGAGGTCGGTGCGCGAGTCCCTGAGTTCCTCCCCGGTGCGCTCCCGCAGCCAGTACGACAGATCCTGGACGTTGCGCAGCCCCGACAGGTCCAGCGCCTCCTGCCCGCTGTCGCCCACGCGCGATTCGATGGCCCGTGCGATCAGCAGGGTGAGTACCGGGCGGTGCCCGCAGACAGCGGCGATCCGCTCCGCGCCGTAGGTGTCCACGGCCTTCCTGGCGACACTGTTGATGATCCGGGTGGCGACGGCTTTCTGGTGCTCTCCCTCCTGGGAGACCTCCACCTGGTCGAGAAACCGCAGACGCCCCAAGGCCTCGGCGCGCGGTACCGCTCCGGGGCGCAGCGAGGCGATGCACGCCAGCCGGGCCGAGGAGGTGCTCTCCTCCCGCACTTCGTCCACGAAGTCGAAGAGGTCCAGATGCTCGTACCCGTCGAGGTAGTCGAGGACGAGCAGGACGTCCCTGTTCCGCGCGTGCATGGCGCGGACGACCCCGGTCAGTTCCTCCGCTGTGATCGGCTTCTTCGGTGCCAGATGCAGCACGGTCCAGCCCCGCCGGTCGGCCCGGGCCGCCACCTCGAAACAGGTACGTGTCTTGCCGGTCCCCGCGGCGCCGACGAGCACCACCCCCAGGGACGTCGAACCCGGTGCGGACACCGCCCTCAGCCGCGTCAGGAGATTGTCCGGATCCGCCTGGTGGCCCTCGCCGGGGCTGACGAAGCGGACCTGGTCGTCCGTCAGGTACTTGTCGCGGTTGGAGTTTCTTGTGAGGGTCTGCCGGTGGGTGCGGATGCCGCTGGGCAGCGGCGGCAGTCCGACATCGGCGAGATCATCGGGGCGCAGGCTGCCGCAGCCCAGCACCTGCTCCAGCCGGTGCAGTTCGTCGGGCGTGAGGCGGTCCTGCAGGCTGTCGATCCGGGCCGCGGTGAGAGCGGCGCCGTCGGAGGCATAGTGCCTGATGACGACGCCGATGATCCGCCCGCGGCTGAAGACCGCCGCACCCGACATGCCTTCCCACGGCTCGTACGGTTCGCGGTCCGTGCCGCCCTTGCCGCCCGTGCCGTCTGAGCCGCCCGCGCCCTCTGAGCCGCCCGTGCCGCCCGTACTCGGCCTTCTCGTCGCTCGGCGAGGGTCGTCGGCCGGTGAGGGAGGCCGCACGATCTTCAGGTCGAGGGTGCGTTCCCGCCGGTTGGAGAGCGGCACACAGGTGGCCTCCGCGGCCTCCAGATCCCGGTAGACGCCCTCGCGAAGCTTGAAGAGCGGAAAACCGAAGGCCATGCATTCGACGCGGGCGGCGCCCTCGCCGACACAGCCGAACGACGCGGGCACCGTCGCGGCTGCGGGAGGCGGAGGAGAGACGAGGTGAGCGGGGGAGGGCACGACAGGGCCCGAGGCCGGGGGAGCGAAGACGAGCACGGCGACATCGATCTCGGCGTTCGACCACTCCACCGACGCCTCGTAGCCGGCCTCGTCCTGCCGGTCGGCGTTGAACCGCACGCGCACGCCGGACGCCCCGTCGAGCGGATGCCACGCGGTCAACACCCTGCCCTCGGCCACGAGATAGCCGGAGGCCCGTCCGCCCCTGCCTTGCGAGCGGCTGACGATCACCTCCGCGATACGGCCGGGTGCGTCCCACCCCGTGGCCCTGCGTCCGGTGACTTCAGCGTTCGCCATCTACCTCGTCACCGGAGATCAGGGGCGAGCGCGTCGTTCCGTCCTGTGCCACCGCCCTGGGATGCAGCGTGAGCTTGAGCCGTTGGGTCGTGGACCGGGCCGACCTGCCGTCCACGCCCGCCTCGACGACCCAGAACCGCACCTTGCCGTTCGCGCCTCCCTCACGTGAGACCGCGACGGTCGCCTCGACCTCGACGGGCCCCACCTCGAACTGGAGGGCGTCGCCCGCCTCCGCGCCCTCGGCCGCCGCGGCCTTGAGTTCCTGCCGTAACTGACGTACGAGATCCGCCAGTTCGATTCCACGCTCCCCGTTCGCTGCCATGGCGGGATTGTAAGGGGCCGGACCCCGCTGCGGGCCGTCTCCGGCCCGATCGAACCCGACGACGCGGACAGACCCCCCTGTCGACGCGACGCTCAGACCGACCGGACCGGTACGACGGCGAGCAGGGTGAGGGCCGTGCCGCGCGCCGACACCTCCGGCAGCATCCAGGAGGGCTCCGTCGTATCCGGGGGCCATCTCCTCACCCGGCGCGAGCGTACGGGCAACGCGCTGCTACGGGGCAGCCTGATCGCGTGCCCGGCGTTCGTGCGGCTCCGCTCGGCGTTGGTAGCGTCGGGATGCGCCGCGTCGGCCGGCACGGCGCGCCGATCGACCGAGAGAGATCCGATGCCTCCGACGATCCGCAGGGCCGTGATCCCCGCCGCTGGACTCGGCTCGCGCCTGCTGCCCCTGACCAAGGCGATCCCGAAGGAAATGCTTCCGGTCGGCGACAAACCGGTCATCGAGCACACGGTGCGCGAGCTTGTGGACTCCGGTATCACCGACATCACCATCGTCGTCAGCGGCGGCAAGTCCCTGATCCAGGACCATTTTCGGCCGAACCCGGGCCTCGTGGACCAACTGCGCGCCGACGGCAAGACGGCGTACGCGGACGCGGTGGAGGAGGTCGCCGAGCTGGCCCGTAGCGGCCACATCACCTACCTCGACCAGCACGGCCCGTACGGCAACGGCACCCCTGTCCTGAACGCCGCGCGCTCCTTCAGCGACGAGCCCGTCCTCGTCCTGTGGCCCGATGACGTGTTCGTCGCCGAGGTCCCGCGCGCCCAGCAGCTGATCCGCGCCTACGAGCAGACCGGCTGCCCGGTGCTGGCCCTGCTGCCGATGGACCGCGGTGAATCCCAGCGCTACGGCGTGCCGATCGTGAAGGAGGACCTGGGCGGCGGACAACTGCGGATCACCGGGCTGGTGGAGAAGCCCGAACCGGCCGACGCCCCGTCGGAGTACGCGGCCATCGGCGGCTACGTCATCACCCCCGGCATCGTGGACGAACTGCGTGAACAGACCCGGCGCTGGTACGAGGCCCGGGACCGGGGCCGACCGGTGGGCGAGGTCTATCTGACCGACGCGATCAACGCCTACGCCGCCAGCCGCGCGGTGTACGGACAGGTCATCCGCGGCACCTGGTACGACACCGGCAACCCCGCCGACTACCTCGTGGCCCAGATGGCGCACGCCCTGGCACACCCCGAGTACGGGCCCGTGCTGCGCGACCTGGTCCACCGGCTCGACAGCCCCGCCGCCACCGCACCCGAGACCGCCACCTGAGCCGCTGCCGTGCCCGAGACCGCCACCTGAGCCGCTGCCGTGCCCGAGACCGCCACCTGAGCCGCTGCCGTGCCCGGTCCGCCAGAAAGCACCGCGCGGCCGGGGCGCAGGGTGGGCTCCGGCCACCGGGGGCCGGGTACGGGGCGACCGCGCCGGTCCCGCCATCCGGTCACTGCGGCGGATCCTGGGCCAGGGCGTCGCGGAGTTGTGCCCTGGCGCTGACACCCAGCTTGGGGAAGATCTTGTGCAGGTGGTAGCCGACGGTGCGGGGCGAGAGGTACAGCCGGGCCGCGATGTCGCGGTTGGTCAGGCCCTGCGCCGCCAGTTCGGCTATCTGCCGTTCCTGCGCGGTGAGTTCACCCGCGGTACGCGTGGCCGTGTTCGCCCCCGCCGGGGCTCTGGCCGCCCGCAGTTCGGCGGCGGCACGATCGGTCCAGGGCCGGGCGTCCAGCCGCTGGAAGCACTCCAGTGCCGCGCTGAGGTGCGGGCGTGCCTCGGCGCTGCGCCGCCGCCGGCGCAGCCACTCACCGAAGTCGAGCTGGATGAGCGCCTTTTCGAAGGGCCAGCAGTCGGTGGTGGAAGCGGCCAGGGCGGCGCTGAAGCGCTGCTCGGCGTCATCGGTGTCGCTCAGCAGGGCGGCGGCCCGGTGCAGGACGGCGGCGAGCCGGGGCGACCTGTCGGGCTCCAGACTGTCCTCGACGGCCTCGACCACCGTACGTGCGTCCTCCCGCCGCCCGGCACGGACCGCCGCGGCGGCCAGGTCGCCCAGATGGTAGAGCGAGGCGTGGTAGTGGACGGGGGCCGGGCAAAAGTCCCGGGTGAAGGTGGCGCGCAGCTGCTCGTAGGCGTCGGCGTGGTCCCCGGCGACGAACGCGGCCATGGCCAGCGCATGCCGGTGCCGCACCTGGAGGTTCAGGGACCTGCGCAGGTCCACGCCCCGTACGGCTTCCAGAGCCTGCGTCCGCGCGCTCGCGTGGTCGCCCCGCAGCGCGCGCAGGGTGGCCCGCAGGACGCGGGAACCGACGGTCACGTTGTCGGCTCCCGCCTCGGTCGCCATCCAGAACGCCTCGTCCGCCGCGTCCCGGGCCGCCGTCCACGAACCGCTCTCGAACAGCGCGAGGGCGAGCGCCTGTGTGACGGTCGCGTTCGTGCCCGCGCTGCCAGCCCGTCGTAGCACGTCCATGGTCTGCCCGAGAATCCGTACGGCGTCCTCGGTTTCGTCCAGGATCCAGGTCGTGCCGCCGAGCGCGGTGAGGTCACTCAGGGACTCCTGCGACAGGGCGGCCAGCCCGTCCCTCAACAGCCCGAGGAGCCATGTCCGTCGGCGATGCGGGTCGATGACGGCCCGGGACCAGGCCAGCCCGGCGGGATCGTCGCTTTCGCCGATCAGCGCGCCGATCCGCCGCAGTTCGGCCCGGTGGAACGGCGACCCGGAGTTGTACACGGACGTCGCTGCGGTGGCCAGGGTACTGAGCGCCAGGTCCGGCGCCGAGACCGCGGTGGCTTCGGCGACGCCCAGCAGCAGGGTCAGCGCCTCCTCGTGGCGCAGTGTGACGCCCAGGGCCCACCCGCCCAGGAGCGATGCCTCGGCACGCAGCCGCGGGTCCTCGGTCAGGTCGCCGATCCGGCCGCTGATCTCACCGACCCACTGGGGATGGCCGGCGAACATGGCGGCCTGCGCGGCCGCCAGCAGGCGCCGGGCGCGCGGCTTGGCCGCCGGGGTCAGCTCCGCGGCGCGTTCCAGCGCCGTGGCGGCCGCCGCGTACCCTCCCCGGGCACGTGCGCGCTCGGCGCTCCGCGCCAAGGCGTCGGCGACCTCCGCGTCCTGGCCCGTCGCGGCGGCGGCCAGGTGCCAGGCCCGGCGGTCCGGCTCGTCGGCGAGAGCGCCGGCCAGGGCGAGATGCGCGTGCCGGCGCTCGGCGAAGGAAGCCGCCTGGTAGACGGCCGAGCGCACCAGCGGGTGGCGGAGCAGCACCTGGCCGTCCTCGATCCGCACCAGTCCGACGCGCTCCGCCGGCTCCAGTGCCTCGACGATGTCCGACGACGGGGCGGCCCGCAGGAGGTCGGCGAGGTGTCCGGTGCCGGCGGCGGCGACCAGGAGCAGCGCCGCACGCGTGGGCTCGGGCAGGCCGGGGAGGTCGGCGGCGAACAGGTTCTCCAGGCGTGCGGTGAGCGGCAGGGTGGCACTGCCGCCCTGACCCGTGCCGGTCACGCCCCGGGCGAGGGCCCGGGGCAGCTCGATGAGGGCCAGCGGGTTGCCGGCGGCCTGCTGGAAGATCTGGGTGCGGGCCCTGCCGCGGGGCGGGTGCGGCTGGGCGTCCAGCAGCAGTCCCGCCGCCGCCCTGCTCAGCGGGCCCACCGTCACCTGCGGGAAGTCCCGGTCGAAGCGGGCCGGCACCGCCTCCTCGCGGGCGGCGAGCAGCATCACCACCGGCTTGCCCTCCAGACGCCGGGCGAGGAAACCCAGCACGTCCACCGAGCCGAGGTCGAGCCACTGGACGTCGTCCACGAGCAGGAGCAGCGGCCGCTGCGCGGCGGCCTCGCCGATGAGGGCGAGCACGCCGCTGCACAGCGACAGCTGGTCGAGGTTCACCTCGTGCGGTGCCGCCGTCAGCCCGAACGCATGGTCGAGGGCCGCCCGCTGCGGCGCCGGCAGCGCATGACCGGGAAGCAGCGGATGCAGGAGCTGGTGGACGCCCGAGAGCCCCAGTCCGCTCTCGCCCTCACTCCCGCGCACGCGCAGCACCCCAAGGCCCCGGGCCCGGGCCTGCTCGGCCGTCCAGTCGACCAGAGTGCTCTTGCCCGCCCCCGGCTCCCCGACCAGCACCAGCACCTGCGGTCCGGTGCCGTCCACGGCCCCGAGCAGGCCCTTGAGGCGGGACAGCTCGGCGGCCCTGCCCAGGATGCCCGGAGCGGCGGGATGGTCGGGGCCGATGTGCACCACGGTCGTGTTCCTCCAGGTGTCGTTCATCACCCGGTCATCCTGCCGGTCGGGGACGACCGGTCATGTGACAGAAGCGTCGCCCGGCTCGCTTTCCCGATAATGAACCCGGCCAGGGAACAGATCCAATGCCCTGGGCAGCCGAGCAGGTCCGGAGTACATGCATGAAGGTCCCCCCATCCCGTTCCGCGGCCGGTGAGGAAGCCGCCCGTCGATCATCCCGCCGTACGACGTCGCCCCGCCCCCTGGGCAGAGACGGCGAGATCGAGCGCATCCTCCAGTGCGTGCGGCGGGGGCCCGGCGGGCCGCAGGCGCTGCTGCTGCTCGGCGAGGAGGGAATCGGGCGTACGACGTTGCTGCGCCACGCCCGGGAGCTGGCCGGCGACGACGGCACGCTCGTGCTGTCCGCGCAGGGCTGGGCCGCGGACCATCGGCATGCCCGTGCCTGTCTGCGGCAACTGCTGGCGCCGGTCCTGGACGAGCTGCCGGGGCTGCCCGCCCCGCACGGCGAGGTGCTGACCGCAGCCCTGAACCCCACCTTCCAGGACGTCGCCCTCCACGACAGCGGGCCTCTCGAGGGTGGGTTTCACGGCGGCGGGTCCCACGACGGTGGGTCGCACTGTGGCGGGTCTCACGGCGGCGCGTTTCATGACGCCGGGCCTCCCGAGGGTGGGTCTTACGGTGGTGGATCTCACGGCGGCGCGTTTCATGACGCCGGGCCTCCCGAGGGTGGGTCTTACGGTGGTGGATCTCACGGCGGCGCGTTTCATGACGTCGGCTCTCCCGAGGGTGGGCGTCACGGTGGCGGGTCTCACGGTGGTGCGTTCTATGACGGCGGGTTTCACGGCGGCGGGTCCCATGACAGTGGGTCTTACGACGCCGGGGCTCCTGAGGGTGGGTCTTACGGTGGCGGTTCTCACAGCAGTGGGTCTTACGACGCCGGGGCTCCTGAGGGTGGGTCTTACGGTGGCGGTTCTCACAGCAGTGGGTCTTACGACGCCGGGCCTCCCGAGGGTGGGCGTCACGGTGGCGGGTCTCACGGCGGCGGCTCTCACGATGGCGCGTTCCATGACGGCGGGTCTTACGGCGGCGGCCGGTCCTATGACGGCGTGTCTCACGGCTGTGGCTCCCACGGCGGGTCTTACGGCGGCGGGTCCCATGACGGCGGGTCTCACGGCGGCGGCCGGTCCCATGACCGCGGGTCTCACGGCCGTAGGTCCCCCTACGGCGCGTCCCTCGGCCGTGCGCCGCACGACGGGCAGGTGCGGGTCGCCTTGCTGGCCTTGCTGGACCGACTCACCGCGTCCCGGCCGGTACTGCTGTGCGTGGACGACATCCACGCCTGCGACCGCGCCTTCCTCGACGCGCTCTGCGCGGGAATCCGGCTCCTGGCCGGCCGCCCGCTCAGGGTTCTGCTCACCGCGCGGGGCGAGACGCCCCCGCCCGGCCTGCCCCCCGCCCTGGAGTGCCTGCACCTTGGCCCGCTGAGCGCCCCCTCGGCCGCGGCGCTGCTGGACCGGCAGCCGGCGGCGCCGACCGGCCGGCGCAGGCTGGAGATCCTGGAGGAAGCCGAAGGCAACCCCTTGGCCCTGGTGGAACTGAGCCGCCGTGTGCCCACGGCCTCCCGAGCCGGAGGCGCCGGGGCCGCACCGGCGCGGCGCCCGCCGACGGGCCACGCCTTCACGGCACGACTCGACGCGCTTCCCCCCAAGACGGCACGGGCCCTGCTGTACGCCGCGGCCGCGGGCCCGCAGGAGAGCGTCGCCGCCCTCATGGCCGCCCTGGACACCGACGACCTCGCCGTGTGGGCCCCCGCGGAGGCGACGGGACTGGTCTCGCTGGTCGAGGACCGTGTCGTCTTCCGGCATCCGCTGGCGCGGTCGGCCGCGTTCTCCCGGCATCCCGCGAGCGAGCGGCAGCAGGCCCATCTGGACCTCGCCGAGACCGCCACGCGGCCCGAGCACCGGGCCTGCCACCTGGCCACCGCCAGCCTGCGGAGCAGGGAGTCCGTGGCCGCCGCGCTCGAGGACTCCGCATGGCGGCACGGGGACGTCGTGGGCACCGCGCGCGCCCTGGAGCAGGCGGCCCGGCTCAGCCCGCGGCGGCCGGAGCGCGCACGCCGTCTGGCCGAAGCCCTGGTGGCAGCGCACGCGGTCGGCGACCCCGGCTGGGTCAGGGACCTGTACGGCAGGCTCGTCCACGACTTGGGGGAACCGGAGCAGGTCTGCGCGGCGGCCGGTGCCCTGGCCTCCGTCCTGTCCCTGGAGTCCTCCCAGCGGGAGGCCTTCGACCTGCTGGTCGATGTCTCCGAGCACTTTGCGGCGGCCGGCCGTACCGTCGCGCTCGCGGTGACGGCGGTGGCGGCGGGCATCGCCGCCCAGTCCGGCCTGCCGGAGCACAGGGCCGGCCTGGCCGCACTGCTGGACCGTGCCCGGGGGACCGACCGTGCCCCGCGGCGCCGGCCGCCGGAGAACGGGTGTCTGGGCCGACTGGACGGGCCGGACATCGAGCGGGCACTGAACGCGCTGGCCACTGCTGTGCTCCGGCCACAGACCGGCACGGGCTCGTCCGCGCGCCCCATCCGCCCGCACGGTGTGCCCCTGGACGGCCGGCAGCCACCGGCCTGGGAGACGGCGCTCCTCTCGGCGGCCCACCTCGCGGACGAGGCGGACGTGCGGCTGGGACAGTTCCGCGAGACCGACGCCCGGCTGCGGACCTCCCGTGCCTTCGGCATCCGCGGCTGGTCGGTCCTCGCCCTCGCGGACACCTTCATGGACACCGGCCGGATCACCGACGCGGAGTCCCTGATCCGGGAGGCCACGGCCGAGGCCGCGGTGCTGCGCCTGCCGCGCCTTCAGGCGGATCTTGAGGCGCAGGCCCTCGCCCTGCACGCGCTCCGTGGAACCGTGCCGCCGCAGCCCTGGCTCACCACCTCGGTGTGGCGCGCCGTCTGCCTGGACGAGAACCGGGCCACCCACGCGCGGCTGCTGCGCGCCCGGGGACTCGCCGCCATCGCGCTGGGCGACTGGGACGGCGGCTGGCGACACCTGCGCGAGCTGTTCACCGCCGACGGTTCGCCGTTGCACCCGTTCCTGTCGCCCCGCAGCATCGCCGACCTCGCGGACGCGGCCCAGCGCACCGGCCGGTCCGAGGCGGTGGTGCCGGTTCTCAGCCGGGTCCTCGCGGAACAAGGGGAACGCCCGAGCACCAGGATGACGCTGCTCCTGCACCATGCCACCGCCCTGGTCGACCCGGGCGAGGACGCCGAGCAGCACTTCCACCTCGCGCTGGTCAACCACGAGGCGGACCGGTGGCCGTGGGAACGCGCCCATGCCCGCCTCAACTACGGCATCTGGCTGCGGCGGGCCCGGCGGACACGCGAGGCGCGTCAGCAGCTGACCACCGTGCTGGAAACCGCCGAACGCCTCGGCGCGGGCGCCCTCGCCGCGGCAGCGGCCGGCGAACTGCGCGCCAGCGGAGCGGCCTCCACCCCGGACACCCCGGGCACGCTGGAGCAACTGACGGCACAGCAGAAACAGATCGTCCAGCTGGCCGCGCGCGGCCTTTCGAATCGGGAGATCGGTGAACAGCTCTTCCTCTCGCCGCGTACCGTGGGCTCCCACCTGTACAACGTCTACCCGAAGCTCGGCATCAGCCGCCGCCAGCAGCTGCGTGACCTCCTACAGGACAGATGAGGCGCGGACCGGCCGGTTCCGTGCAAGGCCGCCGACGGGCGGCGCGGCCCAGCCAGAGGGGAGTGTGTGATGCCGGGAGCCTTCGGCGGCCGGCCGGGCGGTGACGCACGCCCGGCCGTCCTCCTCGACCCCGTGGTGCAGCGCGTCGTCGCCGCTTCCGCCACGCCCCCGTCCCTCGACGACCTCGGGCCGGTGACGGCGCGGCAGGCGCTGCGGGAGACCCAGGTGGACCGGTTCGAGGACTTCGCCGTGGACGCGGTCTACCGCGTGGCCTCCATCGGCCCCTTTGGGCTGCTCGGGTTCTGGACCGTCCGCCCGGCCGGTGCGACCGGCCCGCTGCCCGCGCTCCTGTACCTCCACGGCGGCCGGTGGGCACTCGGCGACGCACAGACCCACGCCCGCCTCATCAGCGAACTCGTGCACGGCGCGGGAGTGTGCGCCGTCGTCCCCGAGTACAGCCGTACCCCCGAGGCCCGTTACCCCGTCGCGCTGGAGGAGTGCTACGCCCTGCTGGTCTGGGCGGCCGCCCGGGCCGGCGAACTCGGTCTTGACGCGCGCCGGCTGGCCGTGGCGGGCGACTGCGCCGGCGCCACGCTGGCCGCCGCGGTGAGCATGCTGGCGAAGTCCCGCGGCGGGCCGCGGCTGTGCGCACAGCTCCTCTACTACCCGCTCACCGACTCCCGCTGCGACAGCCCCTCGCAGCGGGAGTTCGCCACCGGATACCTGCTCACCCGACCGGCACTGCGCGGGTACTGGGCGCGCTACGTCACGGACCCGGCCCTGCGCGACGAACCCACCGCCTCCCCGCTGCGGGCGCGAAGAGGGGACCTGGTGGGGCTGCCGCCGGCGCTGGTCGTCACCGCCGAGGCCGATGTGGCCCGGGACGAGGGCGAGCAGTACGCGCGCCACCTGCGCGCGGCCGGCGTCGAGGCGTCCGCCGTACGGTTCCTCGGCACGATCCACGACTTCGTGGCCCTGCACGCCCTGTACCACAGTCCGCCCACTCGGGCGGCCGTCACGACAGGGTGCGCGTTCCTGCGGGCCCGCTTGCGCTGAGCCGCGCGGTGCGGACCGGTGACCAGTCGACCGACTGATGCGCCGGCCGGTATCGCCCCAGCATGCTCGAAGCATGCCAACCGTGATCGGCTCCTTCGAGGACAGACACCGGAGCCCGGACCCGTTCGCCGGTCCGCGAACCCGGGTGCTGAGCACCCGTTCGGTGCCCCCGCGCGAAAGCCTGGGCTTCTGGCACGACGCCGTGCTCACGACCCTCGTCGGGATGGACATCGCCACCGAGGGCCGCACCTATGACGCGACCCTGCGTACCGACCGCATCGGAGACCTCGGGATCACCACGGTCGAATGCGATCCGGGCCGTGTCCACCGCTCGCCGCGCCGCATCGCCCACGGCGACGGGCGAGACATCTTCGTGACGGTCCAGAGCACCGGCCGGGCCCAGGTCGAACAGGACGGCCGCACCACGGAGCTGCGGGCCGGCGACATCGGGTTCTTCGAGACCGTCCGGCCCTTCCAGACCGCCTTCCCCGAACGCTTCCGGTTGAAGATCTTCGCGGTGCCGCGGGCCCTGCTCGGGCGGTCGGAGGCCGATCTACGGCAGCTCACCGGGCTGGCCGTGCGCCCGAGCGGCGGTCTGCCCGCCCTGCTCGCCCCCTTGCTCGAACGGCTGGCGGACACCTCCGAGTCCTATGCGACGCCGGTGGCCGAACGACTGGCCGAGGGCGTCATCGACCTGATGGCGGCCACGGTGGCGGACCGACTGGGCGAGGACCCCGCGGTGCTGCCCGGTGCCGACCGGGTGCTGCCGCTGCGGATCAAGACCTTCATCCGCTGGCATCTGTCGGACCCCGGCCTGACTCCGCGGGCCATCGCCGACGCCCATGGCATCTCGGTCCGCTATCTGCACCGCATGTTCGAGGCCGAGGGCACCACCGTGGCTCGGTGGATCCGTGAGCTGCGCCTGCACGAGTGCCGCAGGGAACTCGCCGTACGGGCGCCGGGATCCGTCAGCCTCGGCCAGGTGGCCCGACGCTGGGGCTTCCCCAGTGCCGCCCGGTTCAGCCGGGCCTTCCGCAGTGCCTTCGGGCTGTCTCCCACGGACTGGCTCGACCGGGAGCGTGCGAGCCGCGCGGCGGGGGAAGAGCCGTGCTGACGGGATCACTGTCCGTCCCGGGGCAGGGTGTGTCCTTCTCCACCCGGGGCCTGCCTTCCGGTGATCGCGTCGCCGCCTGGGAACGCGCGCTGTCACAGGTCTTCGTCGACGTCGAGGTCACCGTGCAGAGCGGCCGGCCATGGGCGGGGGAACTGACCGCGGAGCGCCTGGGCGCCCTCCAGATCGCCATGGAGGATTCCGGCCCGGGAACGATCCTGCGCAGCGCCCGGTCGGTGGCGGCCGATCCCCGCACCCACATCCTGGCGCGTCTGCAACTGGACGGCACCGCACTGCTGTTGCAGGACGGCCGCAGCGCCGAACTCCGGCCCGGCCACCTGGCGTTCTACGACGCGCGGCGCCCCTACCGGCTCGTGCTGCCGGGCCGGCAGCGGGCTCGGATCTTCATGATGCCCCGGGCCGTGCTCCGGCTGGAGGAAGGGCAGTTGTCCGCCCTGACGGCCACCGTGGTGAATGACGCCGGTGGGGGTGCGGCGGCCCTGATGCTGCCGACGCTGTGCGCACTCGTCGACGAGGTCGTCCGCGCCCACCCGGTCCGACGCGCCCAACTCGCCGGACTCGCCGCGGAGATCCTGGGCACCCTGGCCGTGGAACAGGTCGGCAGGCGGCCCGCGCCGGCGCTGTGGGAGCGGATCACGGCATCCGTCCAGGACCGGTTGCGGGAGCCCGGGCTCAGCCCTCAGGACATCGCCGACCAGCACGGCATCTCCCTGCGCTATCTGCACCGGCTCTTCCAGCGGCAGGGCACCACCGTGAACACCTGGGTACGGACGCGACGGCTGGAGGCGGCACGCGAGGAACTCGCCCAGGCCGGCGCGGCCCACAGGTCCATCGCTGCGGTGGCCGCACGCTGGGGCTTCACCAATCCGTCCCATTTCAGCCGGACGTTCCGAGAAACATATGGGATGTCGCCGGTGCAGTGGCGCGGTGCGCGGCGCCGGACCTGAGATCTGACGCGCAAGGGCAGGACCCGGGACGCTGACAGCATGATCGCTGCCGGGCCCGGCGCCTATCTTTCGGTTCAGGTTTCCCCAAGGGAGGATCACCGCATGAACACAGCAGAGCCGAGTGGAGCCGACCGTCACCCGCATGTGCGGGACCTTCTTCACAGGGCGGCCGAGCATCATCACCGTGCGCGAACCGAGCGTGAGGAGGCCGAGTTGGAGAACGCGATCGACGGGGCGGCGTTCGACCTGGCGGCCGACATCGCGCACCCCACGGCCGGCGCCGCTCGCGGTGCGCTCCAGGACCGGATCGTGTGCACGGACGGACAACTGGGCCTCGCCCTGCCCGCTACCGTGACCGAGTCGTGCGGTGGCACCGGTGTGCCTCATCCGCCGACGCGCGCCGTCATGCGGAGATCCGAGGAGTTCCATGGCCAGGCAGACCATCGCCGAGCAGTATGTCGACCTGATGGCGCGCGCGGGTGTGCGCCGTATGTACGGGGTGGTCGGGGACAGCCTCAACCCCGTCGTCGACGCGGTCAGACGGCATGACGACGTCGAGTGGATCCAGGTACGCCACGAGGAGGTCGCGGCGTTCGCGGCCGGCGCGGAGGCCCAGCTCACCGGCCGGCTGGCGGCCTGCGCGGGCCCCTGCGGCCCCGGCAACCTGCACTTGATCAACGGCCCCTGACCCGGCCAAGCGTGTGTCCGTCGATCGTGCGCGCAGCGCTGGAAGCCGCGTCCCGGACGGAGGCGGCGGGATCAAGGAGTTCGGCTCTCAGCGGCCGAGCCAGGTGCGGGAGGCGCCGGCCCCGGTCGCAGCCGACGACGGCGCCCGGTTCCCCGGCGGCACCCCGATCTCGTCGACCTGATGAAGGACGGCATCGAGCGACCCACCCGGCTGGTGGACGCGCGCGGGCCGCGCCGCCCGGCGCCGCGGATCCGGGACCGCTCACCACGTTCCGCCTCCGGTCGCCCTGTCGGCCGTCGGACACGACCGCCGCGCCGGCCGGCCGCGGGCCGGCCAGGTGATCCGCTCCGGATACGGCCCCGAGGGGCCGGGCGGCCCTCCTTGGACGTACCGCTTTCCCGGGCCGCTCTCCGGGGGTGAGGGACGGGTGGTCCCTCTGCCGCGCCCGGCGCCGGGCTCAGCATGGAGCGCGATCCCCCTCCACCGGTCGAAGGGCGGGCCGACTCATGTACCCCAACGATGCGTTCCGTGACCTCGGCCGACAGGAGTGCCTGCGCCTGCTGGCCACGGCACAGGTCGGCCGTATCGTGTTCACGCGCCAGGCCCTGCCCGCGGTGTTGCCGGTCACCTTCCGTGTGGACGGCGACGGGGCGGTGCTGCTGCGCACCTCCGCGGCCTCGGAACTGGTGCGCGCCGTCGCCGGCGCGGTCGTCGCCTTCGAGGCGGACGCGGTCGACGCCGACACACGCTCCGGATGGAGCGTCGTCGTGACCGGCCGCGCGGCCGTGGTGACCGACCGGGCCGAACTCAAGCGCCTGGAACGGACCGGGCTTCGCTCCTGGTCCTCCTCACCCGCGGAGGTCTTCGTGCGTGTCGGGCCCGACCTGGTCACCGGATGTGAACTCGTCGGCGGGCGCGCGGACCACGGCTTGCACATGTCGGCCTGAACGGCGCCCACCCTGCCATGGACCGAACGGCCCTGCGGCGAAGGGCCGGACGGCGCGCGGACAGGATCCCGCGGGCCCTGCCGCGGACGGTGGACGGCGACGAACATAGTCAGCGGAGCCGCCCACGCCATCCCCCGTGAGCGGTGTCGTGAACGATGCGGAGGCAGTGATGACCGTGGCAACCCGTCCGGACGTGGAGGTGCCCGCCGGGGCCTGGCGTGGGTTCGCCGGCCGGCGCTGGCGCGACCGGATCGACGTACGCGACTTCATCCAGGCCAACTACACGCCGTACGAGGGTGGTCCGGAGTTCCTGGCCGGCCCGACCGAGCGCACCAGCGCCGTCTGGCACAAGGTCAGCGCGCTGTTCCCCGAGGAACGGCGCAAGGGCATCCTCGACGTGGACACCGCCACGCCCTCCACGATCACCTCGCACAGGCCGGGCTACATCGAACGGGAGCGTGAGCTGATCGTCGGGCTGCAGACCGACGCCCCGCTGAAGCGGGCGATCATGCCGGCCGGCGGACTCAGGATGGTCGAGAACGGCCTGAAGGCGTACGGCTACGAGCCCGACCCGTTTGTGACCAAGGTCTTCGGTACCTACCGCAAAACACACAACGACGGTGTCTTCGACGCCTACACACCCGAAATGCGGGCCGCACGCAAGGCCGGGATCATCACCGGGCTGCCGGACGCCTACGGCCGCGGCCGGATCATCGGCGACTACCGGCGGGTGGCGCTCTACGGCACCGACCGGCTCATCGAGGCCAAGCGGGCCGAGCGTGCCCTGCTGGACGACCGGCCCTCCACCCAGTACGTCATCCGCGACCGCGAGGAACTGGCCGAGCAGATCCGCGCGTTGGGTGAGCTGGTACGGATGGCCGCCTCCTACGGCTGCGACGTCACCCGCCCCGCGTCCACCGCGCGGGAAGCGGTGCAGTGGCTCTACCTCGGCTTCCTGGCCGCGGTGAAGGAGCAGAACGGCGCCGCGATGTCCCTCGGCCGCACCTCGACCTTCCTGGACGTCTACCTCCAGCGCGACCTGGACGAGGGGCGCATCGACGAGACACAGGCGCAGGAACTGATCGACGACTTCGTCATCAAGCTGCGGATCGTGCGCTTCCTGCGCACCCCCGAGTACGACGCTCTGTTCTCCGGCGACCCCACCTGGGTGACGGAGTCGATCGGCGGTATGGGCACCGACGGCCGCACACTCGTCACCCGCACCTCCTTCCGTTTCCTGCGCACCCTCTACAACCTCGGGCCCGCACCGGAGCCGAATCTCACGGTGCTGTGGTCGCCCCGCCTGCCCGAAGCGTTCAAGCAGTTCTGCGCCCAGGTCTCCATCGACACCAGCTCCATCCAGTACGAGTCCGACGACCTGATGCGCCCCCGCACCGGCGACGACACCGCGATCGCCTGCTGTGTCTCCGCGATGGCGGTGGGCCGGCAGATGCAGTTCTTCGGCGCCCGCGTCAACCTCGCCAAGGCACTGCTGTACGCGATCAACGGCGGCCGCGACGAGATGACCGGTGAGCAGGTCGCACCCCAGACGCCCGCCCTGATGGGGGAGTATCTGAACTACGAGGAACTGTCGGCGGCGTACGACCGGATGCTGGACTGGCTGGCGCGCACATACGTCAACACGCTCAATGTCATCCACTACATGCACGACAAGTACGCCTACGAGCGCATCGAGATGGCCCTGCACAACCATCCCGTGCACCGCTACATGGCCTGCGGCATCGCCGGTCTCTCGGTCGCCGTCGACAGCCTGTCCGCCGTCAAGCACGCCCGGGTGAAGGTGATCCGGGACGACACCGGGCTGGCCGTGGACTACGAGGTCGACGGCGAGTACCCGGCGTATGGCAACAACGACGACCGCGCCGACGGTCTCGCCACCGCCCTGGTGGAGTCCTTCATGGCCAAGGTGCGCGAGCACCCCACCTACCGGGACGCCGAGCACACCCAGTCCGTGCTGACCATCACCTCCAACGTGGTCTACGGCAAGCGCACCGGCAACACCCCCGACGGCCGACGCGCCGGACAGCCCTTCGCGCCCGGTGCGAACCCGATGAACGGCCGGGACCGGCACGGGGTCGTCGCATCCGCCCTGTCGGTGGCGAAGCTGCCGTACGAGCAGGCGTCCGACGGGATCTCCCTGACCACGACCGTCACGCCCGAGGGGCTGGGCCACAACCCCGCGGAACGTGCGGGCAACCTGGTCGGCATCCTCGACGGGTACATGTGCTCCGGTGGCTTCCACATGAACGTCAACGTGCTGAACCGGGCGACACTCGAGGACGCCATGGAACACCCGGAGAAGTACCCGGAGCTGACCATCCGGGTCTCCGGATACGCGGTCAACTTCGTCCGCCTGACGCGCGAACAGCAACTCGACGTGATCAGCCGGACCTTCCACGGATCGCTGTGAACGCCACGACGGCGCCGACGACGACCGGCCGGATCCACTCCTGGGACCTGTCCACCGGCGTGGACGGTCCCGGGACCCGGTTCGTGCTGTTCGTCAGCGGCTGCCCGTTGCGCTGCCTCTACTGCGCCAACCCCGACACCTGGCACCTGCGGGACGGGCGGAAGACCTCGGTCGACGAGGTGATGACGGAGATCGAGAAGTACCGGGGCTTTGTGACCACGGCCCAGGGAGGGGTGACGATCACCGGCGGTGAGCCGCTGCTCCAGCCGGTCTTCACCGGGTCCCTGCTGCGACGCTGCAAGGAGACCGGACTGCACACGGCCCTGGACACCTCCGGATTCCTGGGCGTCCGTGCCCGCGACGACCTGCTGGCCGACGTCGACCTGGTCCTGCTGGACATCAAGTCCTTCGACATCGCCGCCTACCGCAAACTCACCGGTGGCCGGCTGGCCCCCACACTCAGCTTCGCGGCCCGCCTGGACCGGCTGGGTGTCCCCGTCCACATCCGCTACGTACTCGTCCCCGGCTGGACGGACGACCCGTCCGCCGTCGACGGCCTCGGCGCCTTTCTGGCCGGGCTGGGCAACGTCGACCGCGTGGACGTGCTGCCGTTCCACAAGCTCGGCGCCCACAAGTACGACGCCCTCGGTATCGACTTCCCGCTGCGTGACACCCCCGTCCCGGCCCCCGGGCTGACGGAACGGGTGCGTGAACAGTTCCGGGAACACGGCCTGCGGGCGCTGTGAACCAAGCGGCGGGCTCCCCGCCGCGAAAGACCCCTGACACGACGTCGGCATCGGGCACCGTACCCGATGCGGGAGGTGGAGATCATGCCCCGCACCATCACCGTGGGCCTCGACGGCTCACCCGGAAGCCGTGCCGCCGCCGCCTGGGCGGCACGCGAGGCCGAACTGCGCGGACTGCCCGTGAAGCTGGTCCAGGTCTGGGAGCCGGTACCCGCGCCCATGGCGCAGACAGCGCTGCTCGGTGCCGAGACCCAGCAGCACTGGACTGAGCGTATTCCCCGGGAGTCCGCCGAGGGCCTGCGGCTGCGCCACCCCGGCCTCGAGGTGACCACCGAGCATGTCACCGGACGGCCCGCCGAGATCCTGGCCCGGACGGCGAAGGACGTCGAACTGCTGGTCCTCGGCTCGCGCGGGCTGAGCGGCATCGGCGGCTTCCTGGTCGGCTCGGTCGGTCTCGCCGTCATCGCCCACGCCGAGCGTCCCGTCGTCCTGGTCCGCGCCGGTGAGCAGGCCACCGACGAGCACGAGAAGGACCCGGCCGGCGCCCCGTCCACCACGACCCCCTTCCGCCCCGTCGTCCTCGGACTGGACGTCAACAGCCCCGACGAGGCGCTGATCGGGTTCGCCTTCGAGGCCGCCGCGCGCCGCAGGGCGCCGTTGCGGGTCGTGCACGGCTGGAACCCGCCGCCCTACTTCGCCTACGGCATGGCCCTGGATCCCGGAGTCGAGCAGTCGTTGGCCGAGGGCGACGCGGCCGCCCTGACCGAGGTGCTGCGCCCGTGGCGCAAGAAGTTCCCCGACACCGAGGTGGTCGAGGACTCCCGCTTCGGCAGCCCCTCCGCCCTGCTGATCGACGCCTCCCGCGGGGCCTCGCTCGTCGTCGTGGGCCGACGCGTCCGCCGCTCCGTGGTCGGCGCCCACATCGGCACGGTCACCCATGCGGTCCTGCACCACGTCACCGCCCCCGTCGCCGTCGTCGCGCACGACTGACACGCCGAACCGGTCGCCGTCCGCAGGGCCACAGCCGCAGGACGCAGGCACCAACCAGCAGACGTCACACAGGAGGTGGGCACCATGCACGGGCCCGTCATCGCCGGAGTCAACGGATCGGCCGAGAGCCTTGCCGCCGCCGAGTGGGCCGCCCGCGAGGCGGCCCGCCGTGACCGGTCGCTGCGACTGGTGCACGTCGGGAACCGGCACCCCCGCCGGAGCGACGGCGGATCCCTCCCCAAGCGGTCGGCCGCACGCCAGGAGGCAGGCGCGCCCATCGCCGCCGAGCGGCACCTGGCCCGGCGCGTCCTTCGTGAGGCGGAGCAGCGGGTGCGCCGCGCCGCCCCCGGTGTGCACGTCACCGGCGAGCCGGTCGAGGGCCCGGCGACCACGACCCTGCTGAAGGCCGCCGAGCAGGCCGCGGTGCTGGTCCTCGGCTCGCGCGGCCTGAACGGTGTCGCCGGATTCCTGGTGGGCTCGGTCGCCCTGGGCGTGGTGGCACGGGCCACCGGGCCCGTCGTCCTGGTACGGGCCGGGGAGGACACCGAGGACGGACACGTTCCGACGGCGCACGGCGGCCCCTCGGCTCGTACCGGCCGCCGGGACGTGGTGCTCGGTGTGGACGTCGCCGATCCGTGCGACGAGGTGATCGAGTTCGCCTTCGAGGCGGCGAAGCTGCGACAGACCCGGCTGCGTGTCGTGCACGCCTGGCAGCCGCCGTCCGCGCTCGGCCTGGGCCCCGGTGACATCGCCCTGGTGAACGACCCGTACCGGGCGCAGGAATGGCGGGGCTTCCTGTCCGCCGTGCTCCAGGTGTGGCGGGACAAGTATCCCGAGGTCGAGATCCTGGAGACGGTCGTACGGGAGAAGGCGTCGACCGCGCTGGTGCGGGCCGCCTCCGGGGCGAGCCTGCTCGTGGTGGGCCGTCATGTGGCCGACCGGCCGGTGCGGGTGCGCACCGGCCCCGTCACCCACGCCGTGGTCCATCATGTGAGGTGCCCCGTGGCCGTCGTCCCGCACCGCTGAGCGGATCCGTCGCGGACGAGCACGCCGGCGAAGTGGCCCGCGGCCCGGGCCGACGGGGTACCGTCCTCGGGCTCATCGGTCCTCATCCCGGCCGTGATCTACGCCTACCTTGGAGGAGGAGATCGCCCGAAGCGACAGAAGGAGAGCAAGTGGAGATCGTTGCGTACGGCGTCCTCGTGGACGAGGAGCCGTTGCTGCGCGAGGAGTTCGACACGGCGTTCGCGGATCGTCACGAACTGCGCTGTCTGAGGCTCTTTTTGGACCGGGACACCGTGCCGACCGCCGTGGGCCACGAGGTCGTGCTCAGCAGCGTCAACGACACCCTGGACGCCGACGTTCTGCGCACGCTGGCCAAGGGCGGCACCCGGATGATCGCCCAGCGGTCCACCGGCTACAACAACATCGACCTGACCGCCGCCCGGGAACTCGGTCTGACGGTGGCCCGGGTGTCCGCCTACTCGCCGTACTCGGTCGCCGAGTTCGCCTGGACCCTCGCGCTCGCGGTCGATCGCCGGATCGTCCGGGCCGCGCAACGCACCCGGGAGTTCGACTTCCGGCTCGACGGGCTGATGGGCCGCGATCTGCGCGGCCGCACGGTCGGCGTGGTGGGCACCGGGAAGATCGGGGCCGCGTTCACCCGGATCGCCCACGGGTTCGGCATGCGGCTGCTCGGCTGGGACGTCGCGGAGAATCCCGACTGCCTCGCCCTCGGCATGCGGTACGTGCCGCGCGAGCGGCTGTTCGTCGAAGCGGACCTGGTCAGCCTCCATGTGCCGCTGCTGCCGCAGACCCATCACCTCGTCGACGCCGAGGCCCTGGCTCTGATGAAGGACGACGCGATCCTGGTCAACTCCAGCCGCGGGGGCCTGGTGGACACGGACGCCTTGCTCAAGACACTGCGCGCCGGACGGCTGAGCGGAGTCGGCCTCGATGTGTACGAGGAGGAGGCCGGCGTGTTCTTCCTGGACAAGTCCCTTGAGGTGATGACCGACGAACGCCTCGCGAGGCTGATGACCTTCAGCAACGTCCTGGTCACCTCGCACCAGGCCTACTTCACCAGGGACGCCGTCGGTCAGATCGCCCGGACCACCGTGGCCAACATCGTGGATCACTTCGCCGGTGACACCAGTGACAACACGCTCGTCCACCCCGATACGGTGTGACACCCGCGGGGTGCCGGCTGCTCGCGGGGGCCGGACCGATGGGCCCTGCCCGCAGGGAAGTTCGGCCCTAACCCCGGGTGAGGGCCCCTCGGGATGATGGAGGTGACGGTCGGGCCGCACCGAGGGTTCCGGCCGTGACGGTGAGCGCCGTCCCTCTACCTGCCTCCATCTCAGGGGAGTCCCATGCTTTCACCCGAGTCGGCCGCTGTCGTCCGCGCCACCCTGCCCGCTGTCGGCGGGGCCCTGGACCAGATCACGGCACGCTTCTACGGCACCATGTTCGCCGAGCAGCCGGAGCTGCTGGACGGCCTGTTCAACCGCGGCAACCAGGCCAGCGGCGAGCAGCGCCAGGCCCTGGCCGGATCCATCGCGGGCTTCGCCCGGGCCCTGCTGGCCGACCCCGACGCCCGCCCGGACGCGCTGCTGTCCCGGATCGCCCACAAACACGCGGCGCTGGGCATCACCGAGGACCAGTACACCATCGTGCACAAGTACCTGTTCCGCGCGATCGGCGATGTGCTGGGGGAGGCGGTGACCCCCGAGGTGGCCGCCGCCTGGGACGAGGTGTACTGGCTGATGGCCGGCGCGCTCATCGCCCGGGAGGCCCGCCTCTACCAGCAGTCGCAGGTGGACCCGCGCAGTCCGTGGCGGCCGTGGACCGTGGTGGAGCGGCGGGAGGAGACCCCGGACGTGGTCTCCTTCCTGCTGCGCCCGGCCGACGACGGCCCGCTGCCCCCGGCGCGTGCCGGACAGTACGTCAGCGTCCGGGTGCTCATGCCCGACGGCATCCACCAGACCCGCCAGTACAGCCTGTCCAACGCTCCCGGCGGCCGGTTGCGGCGTATCACCGTCAAGCGGGTGGCGAGCGTCGCCGACGCCCCCGAGGGCGAGGTCTCCAACCAGGTGCACCGCACGGTGCGCGTCGGCGACGAACTCGACTTGTCGGCCCCGTTCGGAGACGTGGTCCTGGACGACGCCGACACCCCGCTCGTGCTGGTCTCCGCCGGTATCGGGTGTACCCCGATGGCCGGCATGCTCGAACACCTCGCCGCCACCGGTTCGTCCCGGCCGGTGTGGGTCCTGCACGCCGACCGTGCCCCGGTCGACCATGCCCTGCGCGCCGAGACCCGGCGTCTGGTGGAACAACTGCCGGACGCCCGGGCGGAGTTCTGGTACGAGCAGGATGTGACCGAGGAACCCGGCTGCCATGCGGGCCTGATGGACCTCGACGGCCTGGGCCTGCCCGCCGACGCCGATGTGTACCTGTGCGGCCCGCTTCCCTTCATGCGTGCCGCCCGCGCCCAGCTGCTCCGGGCCGGCATCCCCGCGCGCGGTATCCGTTACGAGGTCTTCGGGCCCGACCTGTGGCTGGCGCACACCGAGGGCTGAGGACCCGCGCAACGTCTGGCGGTCAGCTGCCCGCGGGGGTGTCCGGTGCGGCCGGACTCCCTGCGGGCAGCATGGTCAGCAGCATGATGCTGGGTTCAATCGCGCGGACGGTGTGCGGCAGCCGGGCGGGCAGGTGGATCCAACCGCCCGGCTGCCGCCTGCGTCCTCTGCCCGCCGAGACCTGCGTCACCAACCTCCGTGGACAGAACACCTAGGTCGAGGCGGCCCTGGACGACCTGGATGACCACAGGCAGGGCCGAGGTGTGTTCGCTCAGTTCCTGGCCGGTGGCGAACGCGAAGCCGACAACGCGCAACCGGTCGTCCCGGTACAGCACGCGGCTCAGGGTGCCGTCCTTGGGCAGGGGCAGTGCGGCTGCCAGGTCCTGGATCACAGTGGCGGCCATACGGGTTCCTCCTCGCTGCTCCCTGTTTGCTGCCTGTTTCCACCCTGCGGGTGCGGTGGGGACGACGAGCAGGCTGTGCGGCCTCATGCGCCTTCGCAGCCGTGGCCGCGGTCGGTCTCCTCGGCCCAGCGGGCGGCGAGTGCCGTGGCGCGCCGCGCCGCTTCGGCCACCGCTTCGGCCACCGCTTCGGGACCGCCGCCCGCACGCCCCGCCGCATATCCGACCAGGAACGTCGTCAGCGGGGCGGCCGGCCGGGCGACGCCGTGAGCGGCCTTGCCCGCGAGGGCGAGCAGGAGGTCCCGGTCGACTTCGAGGTCGATTCCCAGATCGGCCTTGACGGCGGCCGTCCATTCCTTCAGTACATCGTCCACGATCATCGTTCCTTGTCTCCGCGCGGCCCTCGACCGAGGGCCGCGCGCTGTGCGTTTTCGACACGGTCACGGCCCATGGCCCGCTACAGCAGGCTGCTCCAGTACGGCCAGAAGCGGGTGAGGACGAGCAGCGCGATCACCCCGTACCAGGCGGTGAGCAGCATCCCGTGTGTGTCCCTGAGGAAGTCCAGCACGCCCCGGGGAACGGGGACGACTCCCCGTTCCAGGCAGTGCAGGGTCAGATACCAGAACAGAGCGATGGTGGCGACCCAGACGACGGCGCAGTAGGGGCAGAGCCTGCCCAGCCCGTAGAGCGAGTGCCCCATCAGCCAGTGCACGAACACCACCGCGGCCAGCGCCCCGGCGTCCAGCGCGAGCCACAGCCCGCGGTGCAGGCGCGCCCCGGACAGCACGGCGACGCCCAGGGCGGCCACGGCGGCGAAGCCGCCCAGCCCGAGCAGCATGTTGGGGAAGCCGAACAGGCGGCTCTCCGGGCTGGACATGACGCTGCCGCAACTCACGACGGGGCTGATGTTGCAGGGTGGCTGATAGGTGGGGTCGCGCAGCAGCCGCCAGTCGTCCACGGTCAGTTCGAAGGAGACGAGCCAGCCGACGATCCCGGTCAGCAGCATGACCAGGCCCGTGCGGCGGCTCGCTCCCACGGCGGACGCGGCCCGGGCGGACATGGTGTCCGCCGCGAGTGCGGGTCCCTGACTCATACGGGGCGCCCGGAGGTGGAGGCCGGCCGGGACCGGTGCGCGGGCGCCGCGGCCGGGGTGGCGCGCCGCCGGTAGACCAGGTAGGGCCTCACCAGGTAGCCGATCGGGACGCTCCACACGTGCACGAGCCGGGTGAAGGGCCAGACCGCGAAGAGGAGGAAGGCGGTCAGGGCGTGCAGTTGGAACAGCAGCGGCGCACCGGCCATCGCCTCGGGCTGCGGCTGGAGGGTGAAGATGCCACGGAACCAGACGGAGACGGTCTGCCGGTAGTCGTAGCCGGAGCCGAAGACGTTGTGCGCGGCGGTGGCGGAGATGCCCAGCAGGACCGTGGCGGACAGCAGCGGGAAGAGGAGTTTGTCGCTGCGGTCCGTGCCGAGACGGATCCGGCGGGTCAGCAGGCGGCGGGCGGACAGCATGCCCAGCCCGGTGACCATGGCCACGCCCGCCACGGAGCCCGCCCAGACGGCCGTGGTGTGGTAGGCGTGCTCGCTGATACCGGCCGCCTCGGTCCAGGAGGCGGGCACCACCAGCCCGCCCACATGCCCGGCGATCACCATGAAGGCGCCCAGGTGGAACAGCGGGCTGCCCCAGCGCAGCCACCGGTGTTCAAGGAGCTGGCTGGTGCGGGAGGTCCAGCCGAACTGGTCGTGCCGGTAGCGCCAGACGTGCCCGGCCAGGAACACGGCGAGGCAGATGTAGGGGACGGCGACCCACAGGAGCAGATCGGTGCCGCTCGCCGAGGCGGCGGCCAAGGGGTCGGGTACGGCGTTCATCGGGGGCCTTCCGTACGGCTGGTCGGTGCGGGCGGTACGCGGGTCGGCGGGGCGGGCGTCGGTGGCACGAAGGTGCCCGGCGGGGCGAACTCGCCGTGCCCGTAGTCCCCGTAGGGGGCGAGGCCGACCTCTTCGTTCGGCGGGCCCTCGGCGACGAGCCGGGCCACCGCCGCCCGGTCGGCCTCGGTGGGCGGCGGCAGCAGGGTGAACAGCGCGGCCAGGACGTGCCGGTAGGGCGAGTCCGCGTCGGCCAGGGCGCGGTGGATCAACTCCAGCCCTCGCCGGTGCTGGCGCAGCGGTGCCTCGCCGCGCCCCGGGCCCGCCAGGGCGGCGAATTCCAGGACGACCGGCAGATGGTCGGGCAGTTCACCGCCGTCGATGTCCCAGCCCGCGGCGCGGTACCGCTGGTTCAGGGTGAGCAGGGCCATGCCGCGGCGGCGGGTGTCGCCGTGCAGGTAGTAGGTGAGGTAGAGGCTGCTCTTGCGGCGCAGGTCGAAGGTCGCGACGTAGTGCCGCTCCAGCGCGTCCTGTTCCTGGCCGGCGAACCAGGTGGTGAAGGCGGCCAGGTGCGCGGCGGCGGGTGAGTCCGGCAGCGCGGCGATGGTCGCGGTGAGTACGGGCCGGGCGGCGGCGAGTTCGTCGTCCGGGTACTGCAGCAGCAGCGAGCACAGCCGCAGCAGCAGGGTGCGCGCCTCGTCCTGCTCGGGTGTGTCGCGGGCCGGGCGGCGTACGGCGGCGCGGACGCGGGTGCGGACGATGGCGGGGATCGTCGCGGGCAGCGGGCTCATGGACGGCCTCCGGCGGTGTTGCGGCGCAGGGTGGGAATGCCGAGCATCACGCGCCGGCCGCCGGCCGCCGCCGGTTCGCCGGACGTCTCGACGGGGCAGCGGTTCTCCATCGCGGTCAGGGCGGCGGCGTCCTCCTTGTGGGCGGCGGGGACCACATACCGGTCGGCGTACTTGGCGACGGCCAGCAGCCGGTGCAGGTCCTGCGCCTCGTCGGCGGTGAGCCCGACCGCCTTCAGAACGGTCTCGTCACCTGCCTCGCCGAGGACGCGTTCACGCATGTACGAGCGCAGCGCGGTGAGTTTCATCAGCACACCGGCGACGACGTCGGTGTCCTTGGCGGTGAACAACTCCGCCAGGTACTCCAGCGGGATGCGCAGCCGGGTGACGGCGGCGAAGACATGGTCGGGATCGTCCTGGTTGCCGCCCGCCGCGTCGACGGCGTCGAGGACGGGGGAGAGCGGGGGCACGTACCAGACCATGGGCAGGGTGCGGTACTCCGGGTGCAGCGGCAGGGCGACCCGGTACTTCGCGACCAGGGCGTACACCGGGGAGCGGCGGGCCGCGTCCAGCCAGTCCTCGGGGATGCCGGAGGCACGGGCGGCCGCGATCACCTCGGGGTCGTGCGGGTCGAGGAAGACACCGCGCTGGGCGTCGAGGAGGTTCTGCTCGTCCGGGGTGGCCGCGGCCTCGCCGACGCGGTCGGCGTCGTACAGCAGCAGTCCCAGGTAGCGCAGCCGGCCGACACAGGTCTCGGAGCAGACGGTGGGCTGCCCGGCCTCGATGCGCGGGAAGCAGAAGGTGCACTTCTCGGCCTTGCCGGTGGCGTGGTTGACGTACACCTTCTTGTACGGGCAGGCGGTCACACACATCCGCCACCCCCGGCAGCGGTCCTGGTCGACCAGCACGATGCCGTCCTCGGCCCGCTTGTACATCGCACCGGACGGACAGGCGGAGACACAGGCCGGGTTGAGGCAGTGCTCGCACAGCCGGGGCAGATGGAAGAGGAAGGTCTGCTCGAACTCGAACTTCACCTTCTCGGCCCATGCGCCGGTCAGGTTGGGGTCCTCGCCCGCGTGCTCGGGTGCGCCGCCGAGGCCGTCCTCCCAGTTGGCGCCCCAGGTGATGGCGGTGGGCTTCCCGGTGAGGACCGAGCGGGGGCGGGCGACCGGGATGTCGTTGCCGGCGGGGGCGTTGACCAGGTTGTCGTAGTCGTAGGTGACCGGCTCGTAGTAGTCCTCGATGCTCGGCAGGTCCGGGTTGGAGAAGAGGGACAGCAGACGCTTGACCCGGCCTCCGGAGCGCAGCACGAGACGGCCGCGCCTGTCGAGCCGCCAGCCGCCCTTCCAGTGTTCCTGGTCCTCGTAGCGGCGCGGGTAGCCGACACCGGGCTTCGTCTCGACGTTGTTGAACCAGGCGTACTCGACGCCGGTGCGGTTGGTCCACGTCTGCTTGCAGGTGACCGAACAGGTGTGGCAGCCGATGCACTTGTCGAGGTTCATCACCATCGCCACTTGGGCCATCACACGCATCTCAGTACTCCACTCGCTGATCGCGACGGCGGATGACGGTGACCTCGTCGCGCTGGTTGCCGGTCGGGCCGTAGTAGTTGAAGGCGTAGGTGAACTGCGCGAAGCCGCCCGCCAGATGGGTGGGCTTGAGCAGCAGCCGCGTCAGCGAGTTGTGGATACCGCCCCGCTTGCCGCTGACCTCGGTCTTCGGCACGTTCACATTGCGGTCCTGGGCGTGGTACATGTACACGGTGCCCTCGGGCATACGGTGGGTGACCACGGCGCGGGCGGCGACGACGCCGTTGCGGTTGTACGCCTCGATCCACTCGTTGTCCTTGACGCCGATCCGGTCGGCCTCGGCGGTGGACATCCAGATCACCGGGCCGCCGCGGGACAGGTCGAGCATGTACTTGTTGTCCTGGTAGTTGGAGTGGATGGACCACTTGGAGTGCGGGGTCAGATAGCGGACCGTGACCTCCGCCCGGCCGTCCTCGTGCAGTTGCTCGTCGCCGTAGTGCCGTATCGCGTTCAACGGGGGCCGGTAGGCGGGCAGTTGTTCGCCGAGTTCCGCCATCCAGTCGTGCTGGACGAAGAAGTGCTGCCGGCCGGTGAGCGTGTGCCAGGGCTTCTTGTGTTCGGTGTTGATGACGAACGGCGAGTAGCGCCGGCCGCCGGTCTCCGAGCCCGACCACTCGTAGGAGGTCATCACGGAGCGCGGCTGGGTACGGGTGTCGGCGAAGGTGATCCGCTCGGCCTCACGTTCGAGGGCCAGCTCCACCAGGCCCTCGCTGCCGGTCTGCCGCTCCATCTCGCGGAAACCCTCGGTGGCCAGGCGCCCGTTGGTGGTGCCGGACAGGGCGAGGATCGCCTCGCACATGTCGGAGGCGGTGGCCAGCGAGGGCCGCCCGGCGGCGATGCCGTCCCGCACGGTCCCGCAGCGGTGCCGCAGCCCCTCCAGCTCCTGGTCCGGGTGGACGGTGATGCCCTTGGTGGTGGTGCCCAGGGTGTCGAACAGGGGGCCCACGGCGCGCATCTTCTGCGCGGTCGCGGCGTAGTCCCGTTCGACGACCACGAGCTTCGGCATGGTCCGCCCGGGAACCGGCTCGCACTCCCCGGCCTTCCAGTCCCGTACCACCCCGCCCGGCTGGGCGAGTTCGTCGGGGGTGTCGTGCGTCAGCGGTACGGCGAGGACATCCGTGCGGGTGCCCAGATGCCCGGCGGCCAGCTCGCTGAACCTGTCGGCGATGCCCAGGAACGTGTCGTAGTCGGTGCGGGCCTGCCAGGGCGGGGCGATGGCCGGGGTGAAGGCGTGCACGAAGGGGTGCATGTCCGTGCTGGACAGGTCGTCCTTCTCGTACCAGGTCGCCGCCGGAAGGACCACGTCGGCCATCAGCCCGGTGGACGTCATCCTGAAGTCCATGCAGACCAGCAGGTCGAGCTTGCCCTCGGGGGCCTCCTCGTGCCACACCACGTCCTTCGGCCGGTGCTCGGGCGGGGTCTCGGCGGAGCGTACGGCCGCGTCCGTGCCCAGCAGATGCCGCAGGAAGTACTCGTTGCCCTTGCCGGAGGAGCCGAGCAGATTCGCCCGCCACACCGTCAGGACCCGCGGGAAGTTGGCCGGGTCGTCGGGGTCCTCGACGGCGAACTTCAGCCGGTCCGCCTTGAGTTCCTCGACGATGTGCTCGGCGACCCCGCGGCCTCGGGCGGCCGCCTCGTCCGTCAGATCGAGGGGGTTGCGGTTGAAACCGGGGTGACCGGGGGTCCAGCCCAGCCGCACCGCCTGCGCCAGGCAGTCGGCGAACCCCTTGCCCTCGAACCGCCCGGCACCGAGCGGGGAGGCCAACTCCTCGGGCCCGAACGCCTCGTAGCGCCACTGGTCCGAATTCAGGTACCAGTACGAGGTGCCCGCCATGTGCCGGGTGGGCCGCTGCCAGTCGAAGGCGAAGGCCAGATGCTGGAAGCCGGTCAGCGGACGGACCTTCTCCTGGCCGACGTAGTGCGCCCAGCCGCCGCCGTTGACACCCTGGCAGCCGGTCATGGTGGTCAGCGCGAGGAACGCCCGGTAGATGGTGTCGGAGTGGAACCAGTGGTTCGTCCCGGCACCCATGGCGATCATGGAGCGGCCCCGGGTGCGCTCGGCGTTGCGGGCGAACTCCCGCGCGATACGGGTGGCCTGCTGGGCCGGCACCGAGGTGATGGTCTCCTGCCAGGCGGGGGTGTAGGGCTGCGACGCGTCGTCGTACGAGGACGGCCAGTCGCCCGGCAGACCCGGCCGCCGCACTCCGTACTGCGCCAGCATCAGGTCGAACACCGTGGTGACCAGGCGCCCGCCGACCCTGCGCACGGGCACACCGCGCATCATGACCGAACCGCCCTCGGTGCCGCCCTCGTCGAAACGGGGCAGCGCCACGGCGACCGTGTCCCGCGCACCTTCCAGCAGGCTCAACGCGGGTGTGACGCCGTTCAGTTCGAGGTTCCAGCGGCCCTGCTCGGCCGTTCCCCAGCGAAAGCCGAGCGAGCCGTTCGGTACGACCGGTTCACCGGTGTCCGCGTCCAGGAGCACGGTCTTGGACCCGGCGTGTTCCGTGTCGTGCCCGAGGTCGGCGGCGGTCAGGAACCCGTCCGGGACCAGCCCCCGCTCGTGTTCGCGCAGGGCCACCAGGAACGGCGCGTCGGTGAAGCTGCGCAGATAGTCCCTGAAGTACGGCACATCGCGGTCGACCAGGAACTCGCGCAGGATCACATGCCCCATGGCCATCGCCAGCGCGCCGTCCGTGCCGGGGTGCGGGGCCAGCCACTCGTCGGCGTGTTTGACGTTGTCGGCGTAGTCGGGGCTGACCGCGACGACCTTGGTTCCGTTGTAACGGGTCTCCGTCAGGAAGTGGGCGTCAGGGGTGCGGGTGACCGGGATGTTGGAGCCCCACATCACGAGATATCCCGCGTTCCACCAGTCGGCCGCCTCGGGCACGTCCGTCTGGTCGCCGAAGACCTGCGGCGAGGCGACCGGCAGGTCGGCGTACCAGTCGTAGAAGGACAGGAGCGTCCCGCCGATCAGCGACATGAAGCGGGCGCCGGCCGCGAAGGACGCCATGGACATCGCCGGGATGGGGGAGAAACCCGCCACCCGGTCGGGGCCGTACTCCTTGATGGTGTGCACATGGGCGGCGGCGATCAACTCGGTGACCTCGTCCCAGTCGGCGCGCACCAGGCCGCCCTTGCCGCGGGCCCGCTTGTAGGCGCGGGCCTTCGCCGGGTCGCCGGTGATCTCCGCCCAGGCCGCCACCGGGTCGCCGAGCCGGCGCCTGGCCTCGCGCCACAGCTTCAGCAGCGCGCCCCGCACATACGGGTAACGGACCCGGCTGGGGGAGTAGGTGTACCAGGAGAACGACGCCCCGCGCGGGCAGCCGCGAGGCTCGTACTCGGGGCAGTCGGTGCCGATCGACGGGTAGTCGGTGGCCTGGTGTTCCCAGGTGATGATCCCGTCCTTGACGTACACCATCCACGAGCAGGAACCGGTGCAGTTGACGCCGTGCGTGGACCGCACCACCTTGTCGTGCGCCCAGCGGTCCCGGTAGAAGCCCTCCCACTTCGGGTCGCCTTCACCGAAGACGGCGCGTCCGTCGGCCGACACCTCGCGACGGGTCAGCAGCCTGCGGGCGGCCAGCGGCCACCCCTCGTCCGCGCGCCGCTGCGCCGGCCGCACGATCTTGTCGTTCTCCATGGTCAGGAACGCTAGGCGGTGACCTGGCGCCGAGCCTGGGGCCGAACGGCCCTGACCTGCAGCCCTTCCGGCCCGCACCGCACCTGCCTCACCGGGACTCAGGTCCCGCCCGCCGTGCCGGCGCTCGGGTTCCCGCTTCGCGGACGGCCGTTCGGCCCTGTTCCGGAGCGTGATCAGGGGCCGGTAGGCGGTGCGGCTGGACCGTTCGGCCCACGTGCCGACGGCCGCGACCCGGCGAGGCTGGCCTGTGACCGGCCGGGAGCGTTCACGGGCCGTCGGGTCCGGGCTTGTCCGGTCACGTCTTCTCGTGTCCACGGCCGCGGCAGGCGCGACGCACTCCCGATCCGGTCACCGTCCGGCCCCGTGCCTTAGCCAGTGCCGCGGCCGGACGGTCGTCCGCCACGTCCCCGGGTTCGGCGCCCGTCTCTGTGCCTGGCCGCCTGGGGCGCCGCTCGCGTCAGGGGCGTGGCGGACGAGCCCCCTCTACCCGTACCGGCCGGCTGGTCCGGCTGTGAACCGCTAAAGAGACCTTCATGAGTGCTCTCACCCTTGCGTCGGCCCCCGAGGACGCCGTGGCTCTCGACGTCGCGGAAGGGCAACTTGCCCGTCTGGCAGGCGAGTTGAGCGGGCGTGTGACGGCGCTGCGGACCGCCGTTGACCGCGATCTGCGTGCCGTGGAGGAGATCCGCGCCGCTCTCGTCGCCTTCTGCGACCGCGAACTCCTGCCGCACGCTGCCGCCGAGGAGTCCGTGCTCTACCCCGTCGCGCGCCGTCTTCCCGACAGCCGTCTGCTCATCCAGAGCCTGACCGCGGAGCACGGCCGCCTGATCGCGCTGGTCGACGCCTTGCGGGCCGCGCCCGGCCCGACCGGCGCCGCCGCCGACGCCCGGGCCCTGGAGGTGCTCTACGAAGAACACATCGCCAAGGAGAACGGGCTCGTGCTGCCGCTGCTCGCCGTGGCACCCGAGGTCCGGCTTGCCGCGCTGCTCGCGGATCTGCACGCCCGGCTTGCGCAGGACACGACCACCGGCGGCACCTTCGTATCCCCGAGTTCAGGGGCCGATGCGGATATAACCGGCGAAAAGGTCGAGGAGAGTGGCGGCTGCGGCGGAGGCTGTGGATGTGGCGGAGGCTGTGGATGCGGCGGTGCGCAGGAAGAGACCGTGCCCGAACTGGACCTGCGCTCGGTGCCCCACGCCCTGCGCCACACCACGGCTTTCGGGGCGCTCGACACCGTCCTGGCCGGTGGGGCCATGGTGCTCATCGCGCCGCACGACCCGCTGCCGCTGCTGGCACAGATGGAACAGCGCACACCCGGCCTCTTCGCGGTCGAGTATCTGCAGCGGGGTCCCGAAGCCTGGCGGCTGAGCCTCAGCCGTCGCTGACCCGGCGCCGCGGCGCACGCCTGCCCGGTCGCCGGACCCGGACGCAGCGGTGTCCGCGGACATGGCCGTATGCGCCCATCACTTGAGAGGACAGGAAGGCACCTCATGGACAGAGCACACCGCTGGACCGGCGCGCTGGTCAGGACGGTCGGCGCGGCCCTGGTGGCCGCAGGACCCGTCATGCTGCTGCAGGGCCGCAAGGGCCGGAAGGAGATCCGCAGCGAACTGGCCGCACAGAACATCACGTTCCCCCGTCGCGGGCTGCCGGCCCACCTTGCCCCCTTCACCGGGCAACGTGTGCAGACCGGACCCCAGGCCCACGCATACGCCGAGCTGATCAAGGATCATGTCGTCCAGGCGACCGGCGGCCGCACCTACGCGGAGATCACCGAAGAGCTGCACGCCACCGGGAACGACGACGAAAAGCTCACCGAGTTGCGCCAGACCGCCTTCATGGGCGAAACCCTGCGCGGCTCCCTGCTGTCCGCCTACCAGGCCTGGGAACTCACCACGCTGGTCATGGGCCTGGGCGGGGCGCTGACCGGCCTGGGCGCGGCCCTGGTCGCCACGGCGAACGCCTTGGGCGCCGACCGGCACCAGCCCTGACCCGTGTCGTTGTCAAGCGCGGGCAGTTCGCGGGCGGCGACCTGGGTGACCTTGACGGTGACCTCGGCCGACTGACC